>JAICPQ010000121.1 GCA_025929745.1 Burkholderiales bacterium
AAGGTCGTCGAGGAATTTGGTGGTGGTCGCATAAAGCGCCGGCCGGCCGGGCGTTTCGCGATGGCCGACGACGTCGATCCAGCCGCGCGACTCGAGTGCCTGGATGATCTGCGACGACACGCCGACGCCGCGGACGTCCTCGATGTCGCCGCGAGTGACAGGTTGGCGATAGGCGATGATCGCCAAGGTCTCCATGACGGCGCGCGAATAACGCGGCGCTCGCTCCGGATTCAGGCGCTCGAGATACGGCTGAAATTCCGGCCGAGTCTGGAAACGCCAGCCGCTTGAGAGGCTTACGAGCTCGACGGCGCGGCCTTTCCAATCGTCGGCGAGCTCGGCGAGGAGTTTGCGGATGGCATCGACCCCGACTTCGCCGTCGAACAAACGTTTGAGCTCGGTCGGGTTCACCGGCTCCTGCGACGCCAGGAGCGCCGCTTCGAGGATGCGCTTTGCGTCAAGCGGATTGAGCATTCGCCAATTTTACGTAAATCGGACCGAATCCAGCAGATTGTGTGATCTCGACGAGGAGCTCGCGCGCGAGCTCGAGAAGCGCGAGAAACGTGACGACCAGAACCGCCACGCCACGCTGCGGATCAAAGAGCTCGCCGAACTCAGCCACGCGGCGCTCGCGCAGCCCGCGCAGGATCGAGCTCATATGCGCGCGCACCGAAAGCTCCTCGCGGCTCACGCGATGATGCTTGGAGAGCCTTGCCCGGTGCAGCAGCGTGCGCCACGCCTCGGCGAGGTCCCCGGTGTTGACGTTGGGCAGCTTCTGCGAAACCGTCTTCTCGATCCACACCGAGATTGCGATCACATCGCGGCCCACTTGCGGCAGCTCGTCCAGGCCGTGCGCCGCCTTCTTCATGCGCTCGTACTCGAGGAGCCGCCGCACGAGCTCGGCGCGCGGGTCTTCCTCGGTCGCCGCGGCGCTCGGCGGCCGCGGCAGGAGCAACCGCGACTTGATCTCCATGAGCATCGCCGCCATGACGAGATACTCGGCGGCGAGCTCCAGATTGGTTGAGCGCATCGCCTCGACGTACTCAAGGTATTGCCGCGTGAGCGGCGCCATCGGAATGTCGAGAATGTTCAGGTTTTCCTTGCGGATGAGATAGAGCAGGAGATCGAGCGGTCCCTCGAAGGCCTCGAGCACGATCTCGAGGGCATCGGGCGGGATGTACAGATCGTGCGGCAGCTCGATAACCGGCTCGCCGTAAACCTTAACGATCATGCGTAGTTGAGTCCCATGGATTCGCGCGCATCGCGCATGGTCTCGGCGGCGAGGCGCTTCGCCTTCTCGCAGCCGTCGGCGATGATGTTCTTCACGAGCGTCGGATCGTCCAGGTACGGCTGCGCGCGTCCGCGCATCGGCGCCAGCTCGAGGTTGATCGCGTCGATCACCGGCTGCTTGCACTCGAGGCAGCCGATTCCCGCAGTCGTACAGCCGTTCCACACCCAGTCCTTGCGCTCCTGGTTGGAATACACCTTATGCAGCTCCCAGACCGGGCACTTTTCCGGGTTGCCGGGATCCGTGCGCTTCACTCGCGCCGGGTCCGTCGGCATGGTCCTCACCTTCCGGGCGACGACTTCGGGCTCCTCGCGCAGCGAAATCGTGTTGCCGTAGGACTTGGACATCTTCTGCCCGTCGAGTCCGGGCATCTTCGACGCCTCGGTCAGCAGCGCCTCTGGCTCGACCAGGATCTTCTTGCCGGTGCCTTCGAGCCAGCCGTACAGCCGCTCGCCGTCGCCGCGCGAGAGATTCTGCTGCTCGTCGAGCAGCGCCTGGCCGCGCGCAAGCGCGGCCGCGTCGCCCTGCTCGAGGAACTTGGTGCGAAGCTCGTTCAGAAGCCGGGCTTTTTTCGTGCCCATGCGCTTCACCGCGGCTTTGGCCTTGTCCTCGAAGCCGGGCTCGCGTCCGTAAAGATGGTTGAAGCGGCGCGCCACTTCGCGCGCGAACTCGAGGTGGGGCACCTGATCTTCGCCCACCGGTACGTAGCGCGCGCGGTAGATCAGGATGTCCGCCGCCTGAAGCAGCGGATAGCCGAGGAAGCCATACGTCGTGAGGTCCTTGTCGGCGAGCTTCTGCTGTTGATCGCGATAGGTCGGCACCCGCTCGAGCCAGCCGAGCGGCGTCATCATTGAAAGCAGCAGCTGCAGCTCCGCGTGCTCCGGCACCTGAGACTGCACGAAGAGCGTGGCCTGGCTCGGATCGACGCCCGCGGCGAGCCAGTCGATCACCATGTCGGCGCCGACCTTCTGCAGGTCGCCGGGCTTTTCGTAGTCCGTGGTGAGCGCGTGCCAGTCGGCAACGAAGAACAGGCACGGATACTCCGCCTGCAGCCGGATCCAGTTCTTGAGAACGCCGTGGAAGTGGCCAAGATGCAGCGCGCCCGTCGGCCGCATGCCGGACAGCACGCGGGTTTCGTACATCGTCAAAGCACGATCGCGCGGATGAGCGCGTCCGAGACGCCAACGAGGGGCTCCAGCACTACGGAAAGCACGTTGGTGAGAAGCAGGATTACGAGGAGCGGCAACCCGAGCGGCTCCAGGCGCGCGTACTGCCACGCCGCGCGGCTCGGCAGGAGACTCGCGAGGATGCGGCCGCCGTCGAGCGGCAAGATGGGCAGGAGGTTCAGGAACATGAACACCAGGTTCACGACGATGCCCGCCTCGGACATGAGGCGAAGCGGCACTGAAAACATGTTTTCGGGCGCCGCTACCGCGAGCTTGAGCGCGCCGGCCCAGATCAGCGCCTGCAAGAGATTTGCGCCGGGCCCGGCGGCCGCCACCCAGGCCATGTGCTGTCGCGGCTTGCGCAAGGCCGAGTAATTTACCGGTACGGGCTTTGCCCAGCCGAAGAGAAATTTGTAGCCGGAGAGAAAGAGGATCACAAGCGGCACGATGATCGTGCCCACCAGGTCGATGTGGCGCCCGGGATTGAGGCTGATGCGCCCCTGCGCGTGCGCCGTCATGTCGCCGAAATGGCGCGCGACATAGCCGTGCGCTGCCTCGTGCAGCGTGATCGCGAACAGCACCGGGAGCGCGTAGATGGCCAGCGTCTGGATGAGCTGGTTGATATTGACGTCCATCTTGCGGCGGCGATTTTATCAGACGGGTTCCACCGCGAAGGGCGCCAGCGATCCCTTTCCGGCGCGCAGCACGCGCGGCAATTCCTCGGTGAGGTCAATGATCGTGCTTGGCTCGGTGCCGCAAACTCCGCCGTCGACGATAAGATCGAGCTGGCGCTCGAGGCGCGCGCGAATTTCGGCGGCATCGGAGAGCGGCGTTTCGTCGCCCGGCAGCAGAAGCGTGGTTGACAGCATCGGCTCGTCGAGCTCGCTGAGCAGCGCGTGCGCCACCGCATGGCCCGGGACGCGCACGCCGATCGTCTTCCTCCGGGTCAGCCGTCGCGGCACCTCGCGCCGCGCGCGCAGGATGAAGGTATAGCTGCCCGGCGTGACGCTCTTCAACAGCTTGAACTGCGCATCGTCGACGATCGCGTAGCGGGCGATCTCGCGAATGTCGCGGCACATGAGCGTGAGGTGATGGCGCTCGTCGATGCCGCGCACGCGGCGCAGGCGCTCCGCGCCCTTCGCATTGGCGCGCTCGCAGCCCAGCGCGTAGCAGGAGTCGGTCGGATACGCGATGAGCCCGCCGCTGCGCACGATGTCCGCCGCCTGGCGGATCAGGCGGCGCTGCGGATGGGTCGGATGAACGACAAAGTACTGCGCCATTAGCGCGCGAGAAACCGTTCGAGCAGCGCGGCCACGGCCTTCGGTTGGTCGTGATGCAGCATGTGGCCGGCATCGGCGACAACCACGGATCGCAAATCGCGGAATGCGGCGCGGCGTTCCGCAATCGCATCGGCGCCGAGCGCCAGGCGGGTCGGCGTTTCGGAATGCGCCGCTTCCACCCAAAGCACCGGCGCGGTCACGCTGCGCCAGCACGCAAGCGCTTCCTCGTAGCGATAGAGCACCGGATTCACGATCTTGTGGGCCGGATCGCCGCGCAGCACGACGCCCTTCCCTTCGACCTCCTCACCCCAATGTCGCGCAAGAAACTCCGCCTTGTCGCGCGTCAGGCGACGATTCGTCTGCTGCAACCGGTCCGCAAGCTCGGCATAACTCGCATACGGGCGCAGGCGCGGGCGCTCGCGCAGCTCGTCCAGCCAGCGCGCATAGCGCTGGGGCGCCTGCCCCGGCATCGTCGGCGCCATGCCGAACCCTTCGAGGTTCGCGAAGCGCGCCACCCGCCGCGGCCGCGCGCCCGCGTACAGCGCAGCGACATTCCCACCGAGGCTATGGCCAACCAGATTCACCGGTTCCCCATGGATGTGGTCGAGGAGCGCCTCCAAGTCCGCGAGATAGTCCGGAAACCAGTAGCAGTCGGATCTGCCCCACTCGGTGAGGCCATACCCGCGCCAGTCCGGCGCGTACACATCCCAATCTTGCTCGAGCGCGTCGACCAGGAACTGGAACGAAGCCGACACGTCCATCCAGCCGTGCAAGAGCACCACTTTGGGCGCGCCGGGCGACGGCCAGCGCCGAACGTGGTAGCGCAGGCCGCGGATCCGGAGGTACTCCGATACGCTGGGCTTCACGTGATGGGAAACGCGACCGCCGGGCATCGGCCGGAAATCAAATCGGCGATGAGCGCCGCGGAGCCGCACGCGAGCGTCCAACCGAGCGTGCCATGCCCCGTGTTCATATATACGTTGGGAAATCGCGTCCGGCCGATCACCGGCACGTTGTTGGGCGTCGCTGGCCGCAGGCCCGCCCAGTTCTCCACGGTGGTCACCGCGCCAAGCGCAGGGAAGAGCGCGCGCAGCCGTCGCACGATGGCTGCGCAACGCACCGGATTCACACTAGTGTCGTAGTCGGCGAGTTCCGCCGTTCCCGCGGCTCGCAGTCGGTTGCCCAGGCGCGAGATGACGATCCTAAAAGCCTCGTCGGTCAGGCTGACCGTTGGCGCGGCTTCCAGCTCGGCCGGCCCGAGCGGCAGCGTGACCGAGTAGCCCTTCAGCGGGTAAACCGGGATGCGGATGCCGAGCGGCGCGAGCAACCCCGGGCTGTAACTGCCAAGCGAGACGACATACGCGTCGCCCGTGACGACAGATCCGTCTGCGAGATGCACGCCCGTGCGCGGATCGATCGCCGCGATGGCGTCGCCGAATCGGAAGTGGACGCCGCGGTCTGCGGCGTGGCGAGCGAGTTGCTGGGTAAACCGGCAAGTGTCGCCGGATTCATCCTCGCGCAGGTAGACGCCACCAACCACCCGGTCATGCGCATGCGCGAGCGCCGGCTCGATCTCCAGGCATTGCGCCGCCGACTTGATCTCCTGGCCGGCGACTTCGGCTTGGCGCAGCATCGCGCGGAAATCGCGCTCGCTCGTCGCGAAGTGGAGGATGCCGCGCTCGAGCTGGTCGTAGCGCAGCGCGAGCTCGGCGCGCAGCGCGCGCAGGCACTCCAGGCTGTAGTGAGCCAGCGCGGCAAGCGTGCGACTGTGGCGCTCGAAACGGCCTGGCATGCATTCGCGGAGAAACCGTAGTCCCCAGCGCCATTGCGCCCAGCTCGCGCGCGGCCGAAAAAGAAGCGGCGCGTCTTCCCGTCCGAGCCAGGAAAAGATCTTGGGCACCACCGAAGGCTTCGCCCAAGGCTGGGCGTGCCCGGCGCAGATCTGGCCGCCGTTCGCGAACGACGTTTCCAGCGCCGGCGCGCTCCTGCGGTCGATCACCATCACCTCGTGGCCCGCGCGCGCGAGGTACCAGGCGCCGGCGACGCCGACCACGCCGGCCCCGAGAACGATGATTTTCACTGGATTATGATAGCCGCATGCCCCTATTCGCCATCGGCGAGCGGCGTGTCCAGCTCGTCGGCCAGAACCACTTCATCGCGCACGACGCCACTCTCGTCGGCGACATCATTCTGCACAACGATGCGAACATCTGGTTCCAGGTCGTAATTCGCGCGGAGAACGACCGAATCACCATCGGCGAAGGCTGCAACATTCAGGATGGGTCGGTGCTGCACGTCGACCCGGGCTACCCGATGGCGCTCGCAATGAACGTGAGCGTCGGGCACAAGGTCATGCTGCACGGCTGCACCATCGGCGAAGGCAGCCTGATCGGCATCAACAGCGTCATCATGAATGGCGCGCGCATCGGCAAAGGCACGCTCATCGGAGCGAACACGCTTATCGCGGAAGGCAAGGAGATCCCGGATGGCGTGCTCGTACTTGGCTCGCCCGGAAAAGTGGTGCGCGAGCTAAAGCCGGAAGAGCGCGAGGGGTTGCTTCGAGTCGCGACCGGCTACGTCGAGCGGTCGAAGTTCTATAAGAAGAACTTGAAACCCCTTACTTAGGCGCCATGCGGATGGCGCCGTCGAGACGGATGGTCTCGGCGTTCAGCATCTCGGTCTCGATGATGGCCTTCACGAGCTGCGCATACTCCGCCGGCCGGCCCAGGCGCGAGGGAAACGGCACCTGCTTGCCGAGCGACTCTTGCGCTTCCTTTGGCAGGCCCATCAGCATCGGCGTCTCAAAAATGCCAGGCGCGATCGTGCACACGCGAATGCCGTTGCGCGAAAGGTCGCGCGCGATCGGCAGCGTCATGCCGACCACCCCGCCCTTGGAGGCCGAGTAGGCTGCCTGACCGATCTGGCCATCGAAAGCGGCGACGGACGCGGTATTCACGATCACGCCGCGTTCGCCCGACGCATTTGGCCCGGCCTTCGCCATGGCGTCGGCGGCGAGCCGAATCATGTTGAAGGTACCGATGAGGTTGACGTTGATCACCCGGATGAAGCGCTGCAGATCGTGCGGCGCTTCCTTGCCGATGGTGCGCTCGGCGATCGCGATGCCGGCGCAGTTCACGAGGACGTGCAGCCCGCCGAATTCCTTCTGCGCTAGGGCGACTGCGGCGCGGCCGTCGGCCTCGCTCGTCACGTCGGTTTTCACGAAGCGAGCGCCAAGATCCTTCGCGAGCTTCTCGCCCGCGTCGGCCTGCATGTCGGCAATCACGACCTTGCCGCCGTTTTCCGCGGCCATGCGCGCGGTCGCCGCGCCGAGTCCGGACGCCCCGCCCGTGACGAGAAATATGCTATTTCGGATTTGCATCGGATAATTCTAACTGCATGCAACTCGGATTCGGCATTCGTTTCAGCGACCTATATGAGCGCGCCGGCCTGCTCCGCGTCGACGCCGCCTTCCTCGATTTCCTCGGCGAAGTCGACGCGGCCCTGCGCGAGCGATTGGTCGGCGCGCGCGCCGCTCTACCGAAGGCCAAAGAAGAGTCCGACCTTCTCGTGGCGCTCGCGCCGCACGTAGAAGACTTCTTGGCGAAGCTCTTCGGCATTGAAGCCGAAGCGCGCGCGCTGGCCGAGCGGCACAACGAGCTCGCGCCGATCTATTCGGTGAAGCGACTTTTCGTCCAGCGCCGCGCGCTTCACAAGGTGAAGCCGGAGGACGCGAAACCGGACGGCTTCGAGTTCACCACCGAGCTCGATTTTGCGCGCCGCGTCACCGAGTGGCTGAAGGATGAAGCGGCGAACCAGGCGAAGCTGGAAGGCGCGGCGCGCTACGCCGCATGGGCGGTGCTTACGCCCGACGGCAAAGCGAAGCATCGCGGTGGCGTCCTCTTCAAGGCGCCGCGCAAGCTCGACTTCATGAAGCTGATTCCGCACACCGAGCTGCGTCATCGGGAAGGCTTCGCGCTCACCGATCATGGCACCGGCCTCGCGGGGGCGCTGGATGAAGCGAACTACTGCATCTGGTGCCACGAGCAGGGCAAGGATTCCTGCTCGAAGGGGCTGAAGGAGAAACCGCCGGCGGAGGGCTTTCGCAAGACGGTGTTCGGCGTGCCGCTCGCCGGCTGCCCGCTGGAGGAGAAGATCTCCGAGTTCCACATGGTGAAGGCGCGCGGCGAGCCGCTCGCGGCGCTGGGCATCATCGCGGTGGACAACCCGATGTGCGCGGCGACCGGCCACCGCATCTGCAACGACTGCATGAAGTCCTGCATCTACCAGAAGCAGGACCCGGTGGACATCCCGCAGGCGGAGACGCGCACGCTGAAAGATGTGCTCGAGCTGCCGTGGGGATTCGAGATCTATTCGCTCCTCACACGCTGGAATCC
>JAICPQ010000085.1 GCA_025929745.1 Burkholderiales bacterium
CTGCAGTTCGCCATCGCGGCCAACCGCAACAACGCGCTCGGCATCGGGCTGCTGCTGCTGATGACGGGGCTGCTCGGCTGGTGGCTTGGCCCGCTCCTCAACGTCGCACTCTCGATGAAGAACGGCATGGCGCTCGTCGGCTACGCCGCCGTCGGCACGGGCATCGTGTTCTTCACCATGGGCGCGCTCGCGCAAAGCATCAAGCGCGATCTCTCCTTCATGGGCAAGTTCCTGTTCGTCGGCATGATCGCGCTGCTCGTGGCGATGATCGCGAACATGTTCCTGCAGATTCCGGCGCTCGCGCTCACCATCTCGACGCTGGTCATCGTGGTGTTCTCGCTCTTCCTGCTCTACGACCTGCAGCGCATCATTCGCGGCGGCGAGACCAACTACGTGATCGCGACCACCGGCGTGTACATGAGCCTCTTCAACATCTTCGCCAACCTGCTGCATCTTCTGCTCGCGCTGACCGGCGAGCGCGAGTAACGCCTAGCTTTTGGTAGCGGCCAGGGGCGCCATCGGGCGCCCATGTCGTTTCTGGAGCTCGATGCGCAGGCGCGCCGATTCGGCCGTGATGGTGAGCTGGCGGAAGATGCCTTCGTGCCCGCGCGACTGCGCGGACCGGGTGGAGTGCTTGTGCTCGGGCGCGTGCAGGTCGATCCAGTCGCGGCACTCCTTGGCTCGCATTTCCACGAAAGTGCACGCGTGCTCGTCCTCGAGCGACTCGGCCGCGTGCAAGGTCGCGCAGAGGGCGTGGTAGGCCACTTCCCACTGGCCAGCATCACGCGCGTCCGCGAAGAGCTTGAATCCTGCATCCCGCAACGCGATCAACGCTTGGTCCATGGCGCTCAGCCGAGCAAGTTTCAGACCCCGGGGCACGGACGCAGCTCGTAGACCCCGATGGAATAAAGCTCGTTCCCGGTTTGCGAGCGCTGCACGCCCCAGTTGAAGGCAAAATATTTCGGCGACCGATACTCGGGGAAGTCCGCGCCCAATGCCCGACGCGCCGCGTCCTCGATGTGCTGCAGCTCGTCCAAGCCGGTATACGCGTAGGACTGCGCCGGTGAGCGTCCCATCGGCAGCTCGATCGCCCGCGCGTTGGGCAGGTAGCCGCGGCCGAGCACAATGAGCTGAAGCGGCAGGTACGGCGGGTACTCGGCCGCCACGCTGCGCCCAGCCGAGCACGGATAGCGCTCCCGGTACACGGCAACGTTGCTTTTGGTCGCAGCCGGCGGCGGCGCGCGCGGCGCCTTCACCTGCTCCGGCCTGAGAAGAGCTTTGCACGCGTCGCGCGAGACGGTGAATGCGCGGATATCGCCGAACTCCAATTCGAGCGCACCGCTCGCGGTGTGGACGGGAAACCTGAAGTGCACGACGCCGAGGTCACCGGCTTTCAGGTGGCTCAACCCGCCGCCGGAAAGCCATTTCCCGAGCGGACGATAAGCGTTGCCCGACGCATCGACGATCTGGACGATGGGCGCCTCGACGGCCCCATCGGGGCCACGATAGTGGACGCGCGCGCCCATGACGAGGAGGCCGTTCCCCTGGCACTGGAGGCTCTGCACGGCGATGCGCCAGTTCCGCCCCGACGCGTCGGCAGCGCTCGCCGCGTGCGCGAAAAAAAGCAGGATGAGCGGCGCGAGGTGCATCAACGCTCGAAGAGGGCAATGCTCTCCACGTGTGCGGTGTGCGGGAACATGTTGACCACCCCCGCCGCCGCGAGGCGAAAGCCTCTGGTCTGAACCAGCACGGCGGCGTCGCGCGCGAGCGTTGCCGGATCGCAGGAAACGTAGACCATGCGCCGCGGCCAGTCCGCCGGCAGCGCCTTGACGAGCTCGATCGCGCCTTCGCGGGGCGGGTCGAGCAGGATCTTCGCGAAGGGCCCGAAGGCGCCGATGCCGGTCTTGAAAAGGTCCGCGACCTCGAATTGCGCGACGACGCGGTTCGCGCTCGCGTTGTCGCGCGCGCGCTCGACGAGCTCGCGATTGCCCTCGAAGCCGACCACCGCGGCGCCGCGCCGCGCGAGCGGCAGCGAGAAATTGCCGAGCCCGCAAAAGAGGTCGGCGACGCGCTCGCCGGGTTGCGGATCGAGGAGCCGCACGGCGCGCGCGACGAGCACGCGGTTCACCTCGTAATTCACCTGCGTGAAGTCGGTCGGCCGAAAGCCGATGCGCACGCCGAATTCCGGCAGCTCGTAGTAGAGCTCGCTCGTCGCCGGCTCGAGCGGCCGCGCGGTCTCGGGGCCGCCGGCCTGCACCCAGACATGGATCGAATGCTCTCGCGCAAAGCCGCGGAGGAACGCCACATCGGCCTCGGTGAGCGGCTCGAGATGCCGGAACACGAGTGCCGTGGCGTTATCGCCGGCGGCGAGCTCGATCTGCGGCACGCGTGCGCGCACCGACAGGCGGTCGATCAACGCCTTGAGCGGCGCAATCAGCGCGGAAACGCGCGGCGGTAGCACGTGGCATTCGCTCATCTGCGCGATGAAGCTCGAGCGCCGCTCGCGAAAGCCGACCAGCACGCCGCCGCGCGAAGGCACGTAGCGCACCGAGAGCCGCGCGCGCCGGCGGTAGCCCCACTCCGCGCCGTAGATGATGGGCAGAAGCGTCTCGGCGCGCACTTTGCCGATGCGCTCCAGGTTGTCCTCCAGCCAGCGCTGCTTCGCCGCCATCTGCGTGCGGCTGTCGGCATGCTGCGTGGCGCAGCCGCCGCACAGTCCGAAGTGCGGGCATTGCGGCTGCCGGCGGCTTCCGGACGCCTCCAGAACCGAGGTCACGCGCGCGATATCGAACTTGCGCTTGCCGGTGACGCGTTGACAGGAAACGCGCTCGCCCGGCAGCGCGCCTTCGACGAACACCACCTTGCCTTCGGCGTTGCGCGCGACGCCGCGCCCTTCGGCGTCGAGCGATTCAATGTCGACGATCAAGTCGTCCAGAGCGAGAGGAATTCGCGCCAGTGCGGCTCCGGGCGCTTCTCGAGCGTGCTGCGCACGAGCGCGCACTCCTCGGCGTAGCGCGCCGCGTCGAGCGCGCAGCGCATGAGCTGGAAGCGCAGAAAGACGAGGTACGTGTTCACGCAATCCGCCTCGCAGTAATTGCGGATCGCGGCGAGCTCGCCGCGGCGATAGCTCTCCCACACGGCGTTGGCGCGGATCCCGACCTTCCCTGGAAAGCCGGCGAGCCGCGCCACGTCGTCGAGCGGCGAGCCGCGTCCGCCGTAGAGCGAGAGCACGTCCATGAGGTCGGTATGGCGGTCGTGAAAGCGGTTGATGTAATTGTTGAAGCGAAAGTCCTGGTTCTCGCGCCCGTTGTCCCAGAAGCACGCCGCTCCCACGGAATGCTGTAGCGCGCGGTTGACGAGCACCGGCAGATCGAAGCCGCGCCCGTTCCACGACACGATCTGCGGCACGTACTTGTCGATGCCCTCGAAGAAGCGGCGGATCGCCGAAGCCTCGTTCGCCTCTGGCTCGCCGATGGAGAATAGGCGCAGGCCTTCGTCATCGCGCAGCACGCACGAGATCACCACCACGCGGTGCAGGTACGCCGGCAGGAAATCGCTCCCGGTCTGCACGCGGCGCTTCTGTGCCGCGATCTCAGCGACCTCGGGGTCCGGCAGATCCTCCGGCAGCTCGTGCAGCTTCCGGATCCCCGCGACGTCCGGGATGGTCTCGATGTCGAAAACTAGCGTCGGCGTCAATCCGGAAAAACCCCCGTCGTCAGGTAGCGGTCGCCGCGGTCGCAGATGATCGTGACGATGACGGCGTTCTTCAGGTGCTTCGCGATACGCAGCGTGACGTGCATCGCGCCCCCAGAAGAGATGCCGGCGAAGATGCCCTCCTCGCGCGCGAGGCGCCGTGTCATCTCCTCGGCCTCGGCCTGGCTGACCGATTCCAGGCGGTCGACGCGCTTGGCGTCGTAGATCTTCGGTAGGTACGCCGGCGGCCACTTGCGGATGCCCGGGATCTGCGAGCCTTCCGCGGGCTGGCAGCCGATCACCTCGATCTTCGGGTTCTTCTCCTTGAAGTACCGCGAGCAGCCCATGATGGTGCCGGTCGTGCCCATGCTCGAGACGAAGTGCGTGATGCGCCCGTCGGTGTCGCGCCAGATCTCCGCGGCGGTGCTCTCGTAGTGCACGAGCGGGTTGTCGGGGTTCGCGAACTGGTCGAGCATCGTGCCCTTCTTGTCGCGCACCATGCGCTCGGCGAGATCGCGCGCCGCTTCCATGCCGCCCTCCTTGGGCGTGAGAATGATCTCGGCGCCGAAGGCGCGCATGGTCTGGCGCCGCTCGACCGACAGATGCTCGGGCATGATGAGCACCATGCGATAGCCGCGGATCGCGGCGGCCATCGCGAGCGCGATGCCGGTATTTCCGGACGTCGGCTCGATCAGGGTGTCGCCCGGCTTGATGGTGCCGCGCCGCTCGGCGTGACGGATCATCGACATCGCCGGCCGGTCCTTCACCGAGCCGGCGGGGTTGTTTCCTTCGAGCTTCGCGAGCAGGAGGTTTTTGTCCGAACCAGGCAAGCGCTGCAGCCGCACGAGCGGCGTGTTGCCGATGAAGTCCTCGACCGTGCGCTTCATCTGTTCGCGAGCTCGGCGACGTAGGCGGCCGCGCCCGCCTCCACCGGGCGAAATTCGCGCGTGTAGCCCGCGCCGCGCAGGCGCGTGAGATCGGCCTGCGTGTAGCTCTGGTACTTGCCGACGAGCTGGGGTGGAAAAGGGATGTATTCGATCAGGCCTTTGCCGACCATGTCCTTCACCGAAAGCATCGTGCCCTGCGCGGCGTTGATCACAGCCGCGGCCAGCTGGTTGAAGCTCTGCGCGCGGCCGGTGCCACAGTTGAAGACGCCGGACACCGCGCCGTGCTCGAGCAGCCACAGGTTCACGTCGACCACGTCTTCGACATACACGAAGTCGCGGCGCTGCTCGCCGTTGCCGTAGCCGTCCGATCCGACGAAGAGCTTCACGCGCCCGGCCGAAAGGAGCTGCTGATAGGCATGGTAGGCGACCGACGCCATGCGCCCCTTGTGCGCCTCATTGGGCCCGTAGACGTTGAAGTAGCGCAGGCCCGCGACCTGCGCCCGGCGCTCCTTGAGCTTTAGCCGCCTGCGCACGTACTGGTCGAAGAGGAATTTCGAGTACCCGTAGACGTTCAGCGGCCGTTCGCAGCTGCGGTCTTCGCGAAATTCCGGGCCCGCGCCGTAAACGGAGGCCGAGGACGCGTAGACGAAAGGCACCTCTTCTTCCTGGCACCATTCGTAGAGGCGCTTCGAATATTCGTAGTTGTTCTGCAGCATGTAGCGCCCGTCGGTCTCCATCGTGTCGGAGCACGCGCCCTGATGGAACACCGCGGTCACCGCGCCTTCGTAGCGATCCAGGTGCAGGATGAACTCTTCGTAATCGATGTAATCGGCGATCTCGGCGTCCGCGAGGTTCTTGAACTTGTCGGCGTGCGCGAGCGTGTCCACGGCGATGATCTCGTCCACACCACGCCGGTTGAGGCCTTCGACGAGCTTCGAGCCGATGAATCCGGCGGCTCCGGTCACGATGAAGTACATATCAGGAACCGAACAACTCCTTGTGGGTGGCGGCGGCGGTGCCCAGCTTGCCGACCACGATACCCGCCGCGCGGTTGGAAAGCCGCATGGCCGCCTCGAGGCTTGCGCCCGCGGCGAGCATGACCGCGAGCGTGGCGATCACCGTATCACCAGCGCCGGTGACGTCGAACACCTCTCGCGCCTCGGTCTTCACGCTCACGATTTTCCTCCCGAAGAGCGTCATGCCGTGCTCGCCACGCGTAAGAAGCAGCGCCTCGAGCTTGAGCTTGTCGCGCAGCGCAGCCGCCCGGCTCTTCAGGTCCTTCTCGTCCTTCCACGTGCCGACCACCTCGCGCAGCTCGGCGATGTTCGGCGTGATGATGCTCGCACCCTTGTAGCGCGAATAATCGTCGCCCTTTGGATCGATGAGCACGCGTTTTCCCGCGCGCCGCGCCATGCGGATCATCTCCGTGATGTGGGCTAGGCCGCCCTTGCCGTAGTCGGAGAGGATAACGACATCGCTCTCGGGCAACGCGCGCTTGAATTCCTCGAGCTTGAGCGCCAGCACCTCGCGCGAAGGCGGGCGCTCAAAATCGATGCGCAGGAGCTGCTGACGCCGGCCGATCACGCGCAGTTTCTGCGTGGTGCTCAAGCCGCGGTCGCGGTGCAAGCTCGCCTCGATGCGCATCTCCTTGAGCAGCCGCTCGAGCGCGCGCCCGGGCTCGTCCTGGCCCACCACCGAAAGCAGCCGCGTCCGCGCGCCGAGCTCCTTGCAGTTCCACGCCACGTTCGCGGCGCCGCCGAGCTTGAGTTCCTCTTTGTCCTCGTTGATGAGCACCACCGGCACCGGCGCCTCGGGCGAGATGCGCGACACCTCGCCGAACCAGTAGCGGTCGAGCATCACGTCGCCGACCACTAGGACCCGGGCCTTGGAGGTGTCTATGTTCTTCTCCCGATCGGGTAGTACTCGATGCCGAGCGCCTTGAGTACGGCTGGGTCGTAGAGGTTGCGGCCGTCGAAGATCGCCGGCGTCTTGAGCTTCGCCTTGAGGGCGGCGAAGTCGGGGCTGCGGAATTCCTGCCACTCGGTCACCACAGCGAGCGCGTCCGCGCCCTCGAGCGCGGCGAAGCCGGAATCGACGATCTCCACGCCCGGGCTGTCGCGGAAGAGATGCCGCGCCTCGGCGCCCGCGACCGGATCGTAAGCGCGCACCCGCGCGCCCGCGCCGACGAGATCGGCAATCAACGTGCGGCTCGAAGCTTCGCGCATGTCGTCGGTGTTCGCCTTGAAAGCAAGACCCCAGACCGCAAGGCACTTGCCGTTCAGCCGTTCGCCGAACCGGCGCTTGATCTTGCCGGCCAGCACGTGCTTCTGCGTCTCGTTCACGGCTTCGACCGCCGCGACGACGCGCAGCTCGCGCCGCGCCTCCGCCGCGGTGCGCTGCAGCGCCCTCACGTCCTTGGGAAAGCACGAGCCGCCGTACCCCACGCCGGCGTAGAGAAAATTGGTGCCGATGCGCGGGTCGGAGCCGATGCCGTGGCGCACGTCCTCGATGTCGGCGCCGAGCGCTTCCGCCAGGTTGGCAAGCTCATTCATGAACGAGATGCGCGTCGCCAGCATGGCGTTCGCCGCATACTTGGTGAGCTCGGCGGAGCGCACGCCCATGACGATGATGCGCTCGCGGTTGCGCTGGAACGGCGCATAGAGCTGGCGCAGGAGCGCGATGGCGCGCGGGTCGTCCGCGCCGACCACAATTCGGTCCGGCCGCATGAAATCTTCGATCGCCGCGCCTTCCTTCAGGAATTCCGGATTGGATACCACCGCGAACTCAGCCGACGTCTCCTGCCTCAGCACATCCTTGATCTTGTCGGCAGTGCCGACTGGCACAGTGGACTTGGTCGCGATGACCCGGTAGGACTTCATGTGCTTTCCGATCGCGCGCGCCGCGGCGAGCACGTGCTGCAGATCTGCTGAGCCGTCCTCGTCGGGCGGCGTGCCGACAGCGATCAACTGCAACTCGCCGTGCTCCACGCTCGCCGCGACGTCGGTGGAGAACTTCAGGCGCCCGGCGTCGCGGTTGCGCTTCACGATGGGCTCGAGCCCGGGCTCGAAGATCGGGATTTCGCCGCGGTTCAGGCGCGCGACCTTGCTCTCGTCGATGTCGAGACAGAACACGTGGTTGCCGGCGTCCGCGAGGCAGGCGCCGGTGACGAGACCGACATAGCCGGTGCCGATGACGGTGACGTTCATGGAGTTAGATCAAATTCCTCGGTGCGCCGTGGTGGATACGTTTCCCAGCCGCCGCAGGCCGGGCAATGCCAGTGGAACGCGCGCGCCTTGAAGCCGCAGCTTTCGCAACGGTAGCGCGCCAGGCGCCGCGTGTGGCCGTGCACGAGGTTGCGCACGAGCTCGAGGTCGCGCCGCTTGTCGGGCGAGCTCGCGGCGATGATCTGGGCCTCGAGCAGGCGATCGAGGCCGAGCAGCGTCGGGTTGCGGCGCAGCTCGTCGCGCACCATGGCGTACGCCGCGTCGGCGCCTTTCGCCTCCAGGGTCTGCTGGAATACCGTATCAAGGAGGTCGAGCGAAGGGTAGCGCTCGAGGTAGCCGGCGAGCATGCGCAGGCCGTCTTCGGCGCGCCCGGCGCCGCGGTAGGCCTCGCCCAGGCGCTGCGCGACGAGCGCGAGGTATGCCGGGTCCTGGGATTCGATGCGCTTCCAGTGCTCGATCGCCTCATCCAGGCGCGCTTCGTTCTTGTCGAGATCGCCGAGCTGAAGGCTGGCGCGCACGCATTTGCGGTTCTCATCGAGCGCCTGCGAGAGGTAGCGGCGCGCGGCGTCGGGCCGCGAGCTGGCGGTCTCGGAAGCGGCGAGCTCGCAGTAGTACTGCGCGAGCGCGCGCGGGTCGGTTTCCACCAGCTTGGTCATTTCGATGGCGCGCGGCCAGTCCTTCTCCTGCTCGTAGATCTGGAGGAGAAAGCGCCGCGCGACAACCGTCTGATTCGTCTTCTCGAGCCTGGAAAACGCCTCTTCGGCGCGATCCAGGATGCCTGCCTTGAGGTAGTCCTGGCCTAGCTCCATCTGCGCCTGCAGCTTCTGGTCGGCGCCGAGATCGGCGCGCTCGAGGAGGTTCTGGTGCATGCGGATAGCGCGGTCGTATTCGCCGCGCCGGCGAAAGAGACTCCCGAGCGCGAAGTGCAAGTCCAGCGTCTCCGGGTCGACCTTGACCACCTCGATGAAGGCCTCGATCGCCTTGTCGGGCTGCTCGTTCAGGAGGAAGTTGAGCCCCTTGAAGTACGAGCGCGGCAACGCACGCGACTCCGACACGATCTGCTTGATGTCGATGCGTGCGGCCATCCAGCCCAGGCCGAAGAACAGCGGAAAACCGAGCAGCCACCAGTATTCGAATTCCATCGGCGCTACAACGGCGGTGGCGCCGGCTCGGCCGGCCGCTTGAGGATCGAGATCTCGCGCCGCTGACGCAGCACCGTGCCGATGAGCGCCGCCACGCCGAAGAGCGCGCCGAGCGCGAAGGCGCCGAGCAGGATGAGCACGAGCGGCGCCTGCACCTCGAGATCGAAGTAGAAGCGCAGCTTCACCGGATCCACGTTCTTCGCCGCGAACGCAACCAGCACAACAAACACCGCCAGGCGAATCGCCCAGGTGAGGGCTCTCACCCGGGAATCACCGGACTGGCTGCGAGGCGCGCTCCTGGCTGGCTGCCGGCGCGTGCGGCGTGGCGGAGTCCACGCGCTCGCGCAGCTCCTTGCCGGCCTTGAAGTGCGGCACGTACTTCTCCGGCACTTGGACCTTCTCGCCGGACTTGGGATTGCGGCCGGTGCGCGGCGGCCGGTAGTTGAGGCCGAAGCTGCCGAAGCCGCGGATTTCAATGCGATGGCCGCCGAGCAGGCTCTGCGTCATCGCATCGAGGATCATCTTCACCGCGTACTCGGCGTCCTTCGCGACGAGTTGCGGATAGCGCTGCGCAAGACGCGCGATCAGTTCCGACTTCGTCATGGCAACCATCTCCCCCCTTGCCCTGTGTTATTGCTGCGGGTTGCCATCCTTCTTGTCGAGCTTCGCGCGCAACAGTGCGCCGAGGTTGGTCGCGCCGGCACTGGCCGCGGCCTGCTCGGTGCGCAACTGCTTCATGGCCTCGGTTTCTTCCGCCATGTCTTTCGCCTTCACCGAGACGTTGATCGAGCGGTTCTTGCGGTCGAGGTTGATGATCATCGCCTGCACGCTGTCGCCTTCCTTCAGGTGCTTGGCGAGATCGTCGACCCGGTCGCGCGAGAACTCGGAGGCGCGCAGGTAGCCCTCGACGCCGCCGATGTCGATCACGGCGCCCTTGGCGTCGACCGACTTGACGGTGCCGCTCACGACGCTGTTCTTCTCGTGGCTCGCGATGAAGTTGGTGAACGGATCGCCCTCGAGCTGCTTGATGCCGAGCGAGATGCGCTCGCGCTCGATGTCGATCGAGAGCACCACCGCCTCGACTTCCTCGCTCTTCTTGAAGTTCTTGACCGCCTCTTCGCCGGCGGCCGACCAGGAAAGGTCGGAGAGGTGCACCAGGCCGTCGATGCCGCCGGGCAGGCCGACGAAGACGCCGAAGTCGGTGATCGACTTGATCTGGCCCTTCACCTTGTCGC
>JAICPQ010000163.1 GCA_025929745.1 Burkholderiales bacterium
GGAAGCGCGTTTCGGTCGCGTAGCGCAGCAGGTCTTCCGCCGAGCCGAGCGCGAGAGCGAGCGTGGTGCGCGCCGGCGTTGCGGCGACGGTGGTACCGGCGCGCGGGCGGCGCGTGATCAGACCCGCGTCGCGCAAGGTGCGCAGCGCCTCGCGAGCCGTATAGCGGCTTACGCCGTACTTGCGGCACAGCTCGGCTTCGGTCGGGAGTGGGTCGCCGACCGCGACGGTTCCGGATGCGATGCGCGCTTCGAGCGCCTGCGCGATGCGCTCATAGCGGTGCTGGCGCACTACTTGACGGCGCCGGCCGCGCGCAGCGCGGCGATGCGCTCCTCGGTGTAGCCCAGGCCGCGCAAAAGGTCGTCGGTATCGGCTCCGAGCGCCGGCGCGGCGCGCCGGGGCAGGTCGGCGTCGGAGAGCCGGATCGGATTCGAGATGAGCCGCGCTTTCTTCCCGTCGGGATAGGAAAAATCGGCTACGCCGCCGCGCTCGGCAACGAACGGGTTCTCCAGCGCCTGGCCCACGTCATAAACCGGCGCCACGGGGACTTTGCCCGAAAGTTTCTTGAGCCAGGCGGCGGTGCTGTCGCGCGAGAACTCGGCGTCGAGCAGGCGCGTGAGCTCATCGCGCTGTTCGAGGCGCTTCGCGAACGTGGGAAAGCGAGATACCCATTCCGCGCGATGGAGCTCGGCGCAGAGCACCGGCCAGAATTTCTCCTTGTTGCACATCACGAAGATCCAGCCGTCGGCGGTGCGATAGAGCTGGCTCGGCACAACCGACGGATGGCCGGAGCGCGCGATACGCCCGGTCACCTGGCCGGCATTCAGGTACCAGGTGCCCGGATAGTTGAGGTTGAAAAGCGCAAGATCGAAGAGGCTCGTGTCCACGTCGCGGCCGCGGCCGGTGGCGCGCGCCGCCATGACCCCAGCGAGGAGCGCGAAGCACGCGACGAGTCCCGTCATGAGATCGACCACCGATAGCCCATAGCGCTCGGGCGGCCCGTCCGGCTCCCCGGTGAGCGACATGTGGCCCGCTTCGGCTTGCATCAGGTAGTCGAAGCCCGGCCAGGAGGCGCGCGACCCCTCGCGTCCGTAAGCAGACAGATGCGCGCACACGATGCGCGGGTTCACTTCGCGCAGCGCTTCGTACGTGAGCCCGAGCGCCGCCGGCTGGTCGCCGCGCAGGTTATCGAGCACGCCATCGGCGCTGCGCGCGAGATCGCGGAACACGGCGCGGCCCGCGTCGTCGCTCAGATCGAGCGCGATCGAGCGCTTGTTGCGATTGAAGGTCTGGAAGAACTGGCTGTCGCGCGGGCCGAAAAAGTGCGGGCCGAGGTCGCGGCCGTGGTCGCCGCCCTCTCGCAGGTTCTCCACCTTGATCACCTCGGCGCCCAGGTCGGCGAGATAGACGGTGCCAGCCGGGCCGGCGCCGTACTGCTCGACGGCCAGGATGCGCAGTCCGGCGAGTGGCAGCATGCGCCGCATTGTACAATTGTCCGGACAATTATGGCGGGACGCTATTACGAGGACTTCGAGGTCGGCGCGACCTACAAGCACCGCCCGGGGCGCACCATCGGCGAGGCCGACAACACCTGGTTCACGCTGCTCACCATGAACCAGCACCCGGTGCATTTCGACGCCGAGTATGCAAAGCACACGGAGTTCGGCCGGCCGCTCGTGGTGAGCACGCTCACGCTTTCGCTCCTCGTGGGCATGAGCGTCGCGGACATGAGCCAGAAGGCCATCGCCAACCTCGGCTGGGAGCGCATCATGCTGCCGAAGCCGGTGTTCGTCGGCGACACGCTGTACGCGGAGTCCACCGTGCTCGACAAGCGCGAGTCGAAATCGCGCCCGGATCAGGGCATCGTCAGCATCCGCACCGTCGGGCGCAACCAGCGCGGCGAGGTAGTGTGCGAGTTCAACCGCACGATGCTCGTCATGCGGCGCGGCAACACGCTCGAGGAGCGCGCGGGGTATTAATGGAAAGCGAGATCCTTTCGGCGATCGACCGGTGGCTCGAGCGCGAGGTGCGGCCGCACGTCATGGCGCTCGAGCACGCTGACGTCTGGCCCGAGAAGATGGTCGGGCAGATGAAGGCGCTCGGCCTCTTTGGCGCGACCATCAGCGCGCAGTACGGCGGCCTCGGCCTGCCGGCCGCGCTGTACGCGCGCATCGTCACGCGCATCTCCGAGGTGTGGATGTCGCTCACCGGCATCTTCAATTCGCACCTCATGATGGCGCTGCTCGTGGAGAAGTTCGGCTCGGCCGAGCTCAGGTCGAAATACCTGCCGCGTTTTGCCTCCGGAGAAATTCGCGGCGGCCTCGCGCTGACGGAGCCGAATGCCGGCACCGACCTGCAGGCCATCCGCCTGCGCGCAAAGCGCGAGGGCGATCACTACGTGCTCAATGGCACCAAGACCTGGATCTCGAACGGGATCCACGGCGCCTGCTTTGCCGTCCTTGCCAAGACCGACCCGGACGCGGAGCCGCGCCACCGCGGCATGTCGATGTTCCTCTGCGAGAAGGGGCCGGGCTTCAGTGCGAGCCGCAAGCTCGAGAAGCTCGGCTACAAGGGCATCGACTCCGCGGAGCTCCTGTTCGACAACTATCGCGTGCCGGCGGCCAATCTTATCGGCGCCGAAGGGCGCGGCTTCCATCAGGCCGTCGGCGGCCTGGAGCTGGGACGCATCAATGTCGCGGCGCGCGGCGTCGGCGTGGCCAAGGCCGCGCTCGACGAGGCGCTTAAGTATTCGCGTGAGCGCCACACCTTCGGCAAACCGATCTGCGAGCACCAGGCGATCCAGGTGAAGCTGGGCGAGATGGGCACGCGCGTCGAGGCCGCGCGCCTCCTGGTGGAGAATGCCGCGCGCATTTACGACCGCGGCGAGCGCTGCGACCTCGAGGCGGGCATGGCGAAGTACTTCGCCACGGAGGCGGCGTTCGAGAACGCGCACGAGGCGGTGCGCATCCACGGCGGCTACGGCTACTCGAAGGAGTTTGCGGTCGAGCGGCTCTATCGCGACGCGCCGCTTCTCTGCATCGGCGAGGGCACGAACGAGATGCAGCGCATCATCATCGCTCGCCAGCTGGTGGCGCGCGCAGGCTGATGGACGGCCAGCCGCGGCTGCGCGCATGCGCTTCGAGCCTGGCATCGGGATCGACCGCCACGGGATGCGTCACGTGCTCGAGAAGCGGCAGGTCGTTGATGGAGTCGCTGTAGAACCAGGACTCGCGGAAGCTCGATAGCGACGCGCCGCGCTCCGCCAGCCAGGCGCGCAGACGCTCGACCTTTCCGCCGCGCATGCAGGGTTCGCCAACGACGTCACCCGTGAAGCGGCCGTCGACGATCTCAGGCTCCGTGGCGATGAGGTGCTCGACCTCGAATGCTTGAGCGATCGGTTCTGTAAGGAAGCTGTTGGTCGCCGTGATGATCACCGTGAGGTCGTTACGATGGCTCGCCAGGAGCTCGCGCGCCCGAGGCAGGATGCGCGGCGTGATGCGTTCGCGCAGGAAAGCGTCGCGCCAGGCGAGGAGGCGCGCCATGTCGTGGCGGGGATAGGGCCGCAGATAGAAGCGCACGTACTCGAGCGCGCTCGCCAAGCCATCGCGGTAGCGCCGGTCCAGGTCCGCGTTCTGCTCCTGCTCGCCTTCCGTGAGCACGCCCTGCGCGCCAAGGAAGGCGAACCACTCCGTGTCGGTATCGCCGCTAAGAAGCGTGTTGTCGAGATCGAAAAGCGCCAGGTTCATGCAGCCGGATGTTCTGCTCGGCGACCGTATCGGCGATGGCATGCACCGCGGCGCGGATCGCGTGCTCGTCGATCGCGCCGATGCAGCCCACGCGCAGCGTGTCGATCTGCGTGAGCTTGCCGGGATAGAGCACAAAGCCCTTCTCGCGCACGCGGTCGTAGAAGCGCTGGAAGTCGTAATTCGGGTCGCTCGGCGCGTGGAACGTGACGATCACCGGCGCCTGGTGGCGCGCGTCGAGGAAGAGCTTGAAACCCAGGCGCGTCATGCCATCGATCAGTACTTCGCAGTTGCGTCCATAGCGCGCGCCGCGCGCCGCGACGCCGCCCTCGGCCACGAACTGCTCGAGCGCGGCGTGCAGCGCGGCGACGATGACGGTGGGCGGGGTGAAGCGCCATTGCGAGGTCTTCTCCATGTTGACCCACTGGTCGTGCAGGTCGAGGACCAGCGAATGCGCGTTGCCGGCGCAATTTTCGAGAGCGATTTTCCTGATCAGGGCAAAGCCCATTCCCGGCGGGCCCTCCAGGCACTTGCCGGAGGCGGCGACAAGCGCATCGAACGCTCCCTCGATCGGCACCGCGGCGAAGGAGCTCATGGCGTCGACGAGCAGGCTCTTCTTGTGTCTGGCGACCACGCCGGCGACGTCGGCCATGGGGTTCAAAGCGCCTGTGCTCGTCTCGCAATGAACCAGCGCGACATGCGTGATCGACGAATCTTTCTTGAGGGCGGCGTCGATGTCCGCCGCGCGCACGGGCTCGCGCTCCTCGTAATCGATCGCGGTCACGCGCCGGCCGAGGATCGCCAGGATGCGCTGAATGCGCTTGCAGTAGGCGCCGTTCACCGGAACGAGAACGTGACCGTTTTTCGGCACCAGGGTGCCGAGCATCGCTTCGACGGCGAAGGTGCCGCTGCCCTGGAGCGGCACGCAGACGTGGGTGTCGCGCGCCTTCGCTACGTCAAGCAGCATCTCGCGCACGCGGCGGTTGAGCTGGATGAACCCCGTGTCGCGCGAGCCCCAGTCGCGCACCATGGCGAGCTTGGTTGCCGTCGAGGTGGTGAGCGGACCGGGCGTGAGCAGGATCGGTTCTTTCATGACTTCTCCGGGTTCAGGCGCCACGCCTGGGATCTTGCGATCAGCACGCGCGTGGCGAGCGCGTAGACGAGGCACACGCCGATGGAGGCGAGCACGACCAGTGTGCCGAGCGCCGCGGCCGGACCGACGTCGCCGGCCTCGTCCATGTTCATGATCGCCACTGCGGCCAGGATGGTGTGCGGCGCGTAGAGAAAGACGACGCATGAAAGAGTCGAGATCGACACCACGAAGTAGTAGCGCGCGATTTCCAGGATCGCCGGCAGGCATACGGGCACCGTCACGCGCCAGAACGTCTTGTAGAACGGTACCTTGAGCGATGCCGAGACCGATTCGTACTCATCATCGAGCGCTTTCAACGCAGTGACCGCCGTGAGATGACCCGAGGTGTAGTAATGCACCACCGTGGAGATCGCGAGGATCGCCATCGTCTGGTAGAGGAAGTTGAGCGGGTTCGCCGGGTGGTTGAAGAACATGATGTACCCGAGACCGAGCACCAGGCCGGGAACCGCCATCGAAAGAAGGGCGAGGAGGCGCAGCGTTGGGCGTAGCGGCCCAAGCCCGCGCGTCTTCTCCAGGAGGTATGCCGTGCAGAACACGAATACCGTGCCGATAAGCGCGGTCCACGCGCCCATCTTTAGGCTGTTCCAGAACGCCGGCGCGTAGTCGCCCGCGACCAGCGCGTAGCGGTAATGCTTGAGCGTGAAGCTCAGGTTGTACGGCCACAGATTGATGAGCGAGGTGTACACCGCCATGCCGAGCACCGCGAGGAGCAGCGCGCAAACGATGACGCAGTAAGCGAACATCAAGCTGTCGAAGAGCGTGCGGGGCCGCGGGATGAACGGCACCGAACGAGTAGTGAGGTTGGCCGTAAGACGCCGGCGTACCACCCAGTCGATGCCGAAAGCGACCACCGAGGGCACGAGGAGCAACAGGCCGACCACGGCGCCGATCGAAAAATTGAACTGTCCGATCACCTGCTTGAACACATCGACCGCGAGCACGTTGAAGTTGCCGCCGATGACCTTGGGGGCGCCGAAATCGCTGATGGCGTAGGTAAAGACGACGGTCGCGGCCGAGATCAGGCCGTACTTGCAGCTTGGCACCGTAATGGTGAAAAACTTGCGCACCCGGCGCGTACCGAGCGCGTCTGCCGCTTCGTACAGGCGCCCGTCCGCGAGCGCAAGCGCCGCGATCAGGATCATGAGCGCGTGCGGGAAGCAGTTGAAGACCTCCGACATGATGATTCCCGGCGCGCCGTAGATCGAGACGCCGCCCATCAGCCATTTCATGGCCCCCTGGTTGCCGAACCACTGGATGAAGGCGATGGCCGGCAGGAGCGACGGCGCGAGCAGCGGAATCAGCGCGATCAGGCGCAGCGTCCCCTTGAACGGCATGCAACTGCGCGTAAGCGCATACGCGAAGATGAACGCCGTGGGCACCGTAATGGCGGTCACGGCGAGCGAGACCCAGACAGAATTCCACACCGAGCGCGCGAGCGCCGGCGTGGAAAAGTAATTCGCGAAATGCACGAAGCCGACGTAATTGCCGTTGTTGTCCTGGATCGCGCGCACGAAAATGGCCGCCATCGGCGCGAGCAGGAAGAGCGCGAGCCCGAGCCCGGCGAGCACGA
>JAICPQ010000099.1 GCA_025929745.1 Burkholderiales bacterium
GCCGACGAGCGCCATGCCGTTCTTCATCGAGAGTGCGACGTTGAGGAGCGGGCCAAGCCACCAGCCGAGCAGCCCCGTCATCAGCAGCAGCAGCCCGATGCCGAGCGCGTTGTTGCGGTTGGCCGCGATGGCGAACTGCAGCCCGATCACCGCCGCGATCATGACGAGCGAGCTGATGATGGGGTTCGCCATCACGATGCCGCCGGTCGCCATGCCGATGAACGCGCCAATCACGGTCGGCACCATCGTCAGGGCCAGCAGCAGGTAGGTATTGCGCAGAACCTTCTGGCTCTCGGCGCTGACTGCAACGTCGTGCGCCGGCTGGTAAGGCGTGCGGCGACCGAAGCCTTGATCGTCGGTGCGCACGGGTTTCAGTTCAGGTTGCATCCGGATCCTCCGTTTATGTAGTCGGTAAGACTACCAATTCGCCCTGAAGTTGCAACGGCGCCGTTCCGGGCGAGGGCTAAGATGCGGTCATAACAGAGGTTTTTCAAGCCGGAGAGTTGGCAAAGCGGTCGAATGCGGCGGTCTTGAAATTCTCCCGCTGGCGTCCGTGAAATGCTGCGGGATGCTGTAACGCGCTGTGCGGTCAGGCAAAGCCTGCCGCGCTCCGTACAGGGCAGCGCGGCAGCACAGCACAATCGCTGCCGGAAATCTGCAAGTTAATCTGCCAGTCCCTCCTCACACCACCCCTTCGAGCAGCTTGCCGGCCACGACGACGGCCTGGTTTTCTGAGCGCTTGAGCAGATGTCCGTAGACGGCCAAGGTTATGTTCGGCGTGGCGTGCCCGAGGCGATGCGCAATCGCGTTGACTGGCACGCCGGCAGCGACTGGATCGAGGCGTGCGTGTGCCGCAGGTCGTGGAAGCGCATGCCCGGCTGCCCGTAGCGCTCCGCGAGGATCGAGAAGCGCTTGGACACGTTGCGCGGCCTGATCGGCTCCAGGGCGTTTCGGCCGAGCGCGGGAATAGGAGGTTCAATGGTTTCACGGAACAGAGCCAAGCGCGGCGATGGTGTTCAAGATAGCCAAGGCATGGGACGTCGATCCCTCCTGGCTAGCTACGGGAGAAGGTGAAATGGTCCCCTTAGGTGTCTCGCACGTTCGCTAGCTGCAAAAGAAAGAGGGATCTCGACTTCACCTACCCAACGGCATAATCGCGCGTAGGGGGAGGCTTCGATGGAGCGGCTGCACAACCTCGCGGCGAAACTGATTGCTATGGCCGTATCGCTGGTAGGCGACGCGGACGCGGTGAGGAAGGAAATGGCTTGCAGCCAATCCGACTTTGAAGCCTATTGCGCCGGTCGCAAGGCGCCTAGCCAGGAAGAGTTTGAGCGCCTTGTCGGCCTAATCGTCCGCGAGCAGGGAAAGCTGATCGGTGCGAACCGAGATTTGCTGGCCAAAGCTCGGGAGAAGGACAAGGACCTCCGGGGCGGCTAATAGCCCGCACCTCCCGGCACGGCGGTTGCATCGCCACTTAACGCGCATGACTCGTCGTGCGCCGGCCCCGGCCGCCGGGAGTACTGCGACCGGGGCTCGTCACCCTCTAATCAGCCGGTAAGCAGCGCTGTACCGCGCGACTCATGCGCGCCGCCGATTGAACTCTTGCCTGCCCGGTGATCTCGTACCGCTCGGATGGCTTGCCGTTGGCGTACCGCGTGAGCGTGTTGCGCTCGAAGTCGATCAGTGCAAAGCGTTCCACTGGAAACTCCCTTTCGGATTGAACTTCGGAGCCTAGGGGCTTGGCCGGAACCGTCTTGCCTTGGGGGCTGTTTGCGAAGCGCGTGCGTTTCGCGTCCCGCTTTTTTTCGCCGGCGAGCGCAATCCGCAAATGAATCTGCAAATGCGCACGTCGCCCTCTGCGAAACACGGAAAGCGGCCTAGAATCAACGCGTGGAGAGTTGGCAGAGCGGTCGAATGCGGCGGTCTTGAAAACCGTTAGCCCGCAGGGGCTCGGGGGTTCGAATCCCTCACTCTCCGCCAGTCGCTTGTAGGTCTAGAATCGAGCGGGTTTCATGAAACGAGTCGCGGTCTACAGCAGTTCGAACCGGATCCGGTCCGCGGTGAAGCCGGCCGCGCCCGAAGCGCCGAAGCCTCCTGTTACCTTCGCCGACTGGCGCAGGCGCCACGCGCGGGGTCTCAAGGTCTCCGCGGGCGTGGCCGTCGCGCTGATCGTCGCTTTAACGGCATGGTTATTCGCACCACAAAGGGGCCTGACGGCGGCCGACGTCGAGTTCCTGGTGGAGAAGGCACTGGAGGCGCAGCAGCCGGCCCCGACGGCAGCCGACGCTTACGAAACGATCCTGCCTTCCCTCGTGCACGTGCGCGGCTCGCCCAACGCGCCGGACGCCGATGTGCCTTCCGAGCGCGAGGCGCAGAGCGGCACCGGCGTTGTGATCGTCGACACCGGCGTCATCCTCACCAATCTTCACGTGGTGCACGGCGCGAAAAGCATCAAGGTGTTCTTCTCCGACGGACTGGAGTCCGATGTGATGGTGGTCGGCGTGCAGCCGGAGCACGACCTCGCCGTGCTGCAGGCAAAGACCATCCCCGACGACCTGCACGCAGCGACGTTGCGCTCCACCGCAGGCTTGCGCCCCGGCGAGCCGGTGGTCGCGGTCGGCTTTCCCTTCGGCATCGGGCCTTCGGTTTCGGCCGGCGTGATCTCGGGTCTGGGCCGCGAGTACCAGACCGCCGACGGCAAGCGCGTGCTGACCAACCTCATCCAGTTCGACGCCGCGGTGAATCCGGGCAACTCCGGCGGCCCGCTCGTCACGCCCGAGGGCGAGGTGATCGGCATCGTCACCGGGCTACTCAATCCCACCGAGCACCGCGTGTTCATCGGCATCGGCTTCGCCGTGCCGATCGAGAATGCCGCCGGCGCCGTCGGCCTTTCCCCTTTCTAGGAAAACCAATGGAAAAAGAAGTCGCGACTCTGATGGAGAAGATCCTGTACGAGGTGAAGAAGGTCGTCGTCGGACAGGATCACTTCCTCGAGCGCGTGCTGGTCGCGACGCTCGCGCAGGGTCATCTTCTGGTCGAAGGCGTACCGGGGCTCGCCAAGACGCTCACCGTAAAGACGCTCGCACAGACGATTCGGGGGACCTTCCGTCGCATTCAGTTCACGCCCGACCTCGTGCCCGCCGACCTCGTCGGCACGCGCATTTACAACCAGAAGACCGGCGACTTCCACACCTCGCTCGGCCCGGTCTTCTGCAACCTGCTCCTCGCCGACGAGATCAACCGCGCGCCCGCCAAGGTGCAGAGCGCGCTGCTCGAGGTCATGCAAGAGCGCCAGGTCACCATCGCCGGCGAGTCGCATCGCGTGCCCAATCCGTTCCTCGTCATGGCGACGCAGAACCCGATCGAGACCGAAGGCACCTACCCGCTGCCCGAGGCGCAGGTCGACCGCTTCATGATGAAGGTGCTCGTCGACTATCCGACCGAGGAGGAGGAGTTCGTCATCGTCGAGCGCGTCACGGGCATCCTGCCCGACGCGCAGGGCGTCGCCTCCACGGAGGAACTCGCGACGCTGCAGCGCGAATGCCGGCGCGGCTACGTCGAGCCCTCGCTCATGCAATACGCGGTGCGCCTCGCGGCGGCGACGCGCGACCCGGAGCGCTTCGGCATCAAGGGACTCGGCAAGTACATCACGTTCGGCGCAAGCCCGCGCGCCTCCATCCATGTCATCGAAGGCGCGCGCGCGCTCGCGTTTCTGCGCGGCAGGGACTATGCGCTGCCGGAAGACGTGATCGACCTCGTGCCCGACGTGTTCCGTCATCGCCTGGTGCTTTCGTACGAGGCGCTTGCCGAGGGCCTTTCCGCCGACGAGCTCGTCAAGCGCGTCATGCAGCACGTCCGCGCGCCGGCGAAGCCGCTGGAGACGCATGTCCGCGTTGCAAGCGCATAACGCCGAGGCGATTCTCCGCCGGCTGGACTGGACCGTGATCCGCCGGCTGGACGGACTGTTGCAAGGCGACTACCGGACGCTGTTTCGCGGCTTCGGGTTGGACCTCGCCGATCTGCGCGAATACCAGTACGGCGACGATGTGCGCCACATCGACTGGAATGTCACCGCGCGCCTGCAGACGCCGTACGTGCGCGAATACCACGAGGATCGCGAAGTCACGGCGTGGTTCCTCCTCGACCTCTCGCCCTCGGTCGACTTCGGCTCCGGCGAAGTACGCAAACGCGGCGTCGCCGCCGATTTTGTCGCCGTGCTCGCGCGCATCCTCACGCGCCACGGCAACAAGGTGGGCGCGCTCTTCTACGGCGAAGACGTCGATGCGATGATTCCGGCGCGCTCCGGTCGCCGCCACGTGCTGCAGATCCTGCACAAGATGATCGCGCGTCCCGCGCCGAAGCGGAACGAGCCCACCGATCTCGGCCAGCTGCTCACCGCGGCGGCGCATCTCATGCGCCGGCGCTCGCTCGTCTTCGTCGTGTCCGATTTCTTCAGCGTGCCGGGCTGGGAGCAGAAGCTCGGGCAGCTCGCACAGCGCCACGAGATCGTGGCGGTGCGGCTGCACGACCCGCTGGAATCGAACCTGCCGGATATCGGCATGCTGGTGGTGCAGGACGCCGAGACCGGCGAGCAGATCTTCGTCGACACGCACGACCGCGGCTTTCGCAGGCGCTTCGCCGCCGCCGCGCAGAAGCGCGAGGCGCAGCTGCGTGCGGGGTTCGCCAGCGCCGGCATCGACGCGCTCGAGCTCTCCACCGACGATGATCTGGTCGACGCGATCCGCCGCTTCGCCGACATGCGCAAGCGCAGGAGCCGCCTTGCCGCCGGCGGTTCGATGCCGAAGCACCTGGAACTCATGCAATGACATTCGTCTGGCCTGAGATGCTCTGGCTCATGGCGGTGCTACCGCTCCTGCTCGCGGCGTACGTGTGGGTGCTGCGCAGGAAGAAAAAGCTCGCGGTGCGCTACGCCAGCCTGTCGATGGTGCGCGAGGCGATGGGCGCGGGAAGCCGCATCAAGCGCCACCTTCCGCCGCTACTTTTCTTCCTCGCCCTCGCCGCGATGATCCTCGCCGTGGCGCGGCCGCAGGCAACGATCACGCTGCCCACGCAGCACGAAACCGTCATTCTCGCCATGGACATCTCCGGCAGCATGCGCGCGACGGATGTCGAGCCGAACCGTCTGGTGGCCGCGCAGAACGCCGCGAAGCAGTTCGTAGCGGAGCAGCCGGAAAACGTGCGCGTCGGCGTCGTTGCCTTCGCCGGCACCGCGACGGTCGCGCAAGCGCCCACGCGCAACCGCGAGGATGTGATCGCGGCGATTGACCGCTTCCAGCTGCAGCGCGCGACCGCGATCGGCAGCGCGATCATCGTTTCGCTCGCCACCATCTTTCCCGAAGCCGGCATCGATGTCGGCACGCTCACCTACGGCCCGGACTCCAGCAAGAAGAGCGAGAAGATGTCCGGCGCCGCGGCGCACAAGCCGGTGCCGCCGGGCTCGTATGCCTCGGCGGTGATCATTCTTCTCACCGACGGCCAGCGCACCACCGGTCCGGATTCGATTCAGGCCGCCAAGATGGCGGCCGAGCGCGGCGTGCGTATCTACACGGTCGGCGTCGGCACGCCCGAGGGGAAAGTGATCGGCTTCGAAGGCTGGTCGATGCGCGTGCGCCTCGACGAGGAGACGCTGAAAGCGGTGGCCGACATCACGCGCGGCGAGTACTTCTATGCCGGCAATGCGGTCGACCTCAAGAAGGTGTACCAGGCGCTCAACGCGAAGCTGATCCTCGAGCGCAAGAAAACCGAAATCACGGCGCTCTTCGCCGGGCTCGCGGCGCTGCTCGCGGTGGTTTCCGCGGCGCTCTCGCTCGCCTGGTTCCACCGAGTCATCTAGCCCGGTCGTTCGGCTCATAGCCGGTCCTGAATCGCGGCGAACGAGCGCCGCGACAATGGGGTCCATTTCTTGCGGGACCGCCGCCATGAAACGCGCCTCGCTTTACAGCAGTTCTGCTCGTACACACCCGAGTCCGGAAACGCCTGTCGAGGCGCCTCGCAGAAACAAGTGGCGCGAAATCTACAGCGCCTACGAACGGCAACTTCTGCTCGGCGCCGCGGTGCTCCTTGCCCTGCTCGCGCTCACAAGCCATCTCCGTCCCGCACCTGTCGCCTCGCTGACGCAGCAGCACATCGACGAGGCCGTTGCTCGCGCGCTGGCGGAGCAGCCGCTGCCATCGGTGGCCTCCAAAGTCTACGAGGCGGTGAAAGGCTCCATCGTGCGCGTGCGCGCGAGCGGCGATGCGCTGGAGAGCGACGAGTATCTGCAGCGCGCAGTCGGCAGCGGCGTCGTCGTGGTCGATCGCGGCACGATTCTCACCAGCCTGCATGTCGTTGCCGGCGCCGGGCGCATCCGTGTGGTCTTCGCCGATGGCCTCGAATCCGATGCGCGCATCGTCGGTCAGCAGCCGGAAAACGATCTCGCCGTCCTCCAGGCTGAAACAGTACCCGACGACCTGGCGGCCGCTGCGGTTCGTCCGCGCGCCGACCTGCAGCCGGGCGAGCACGTGGTTGCGGTCGGGTTTCCTTTCGGCATCGGGCCGTCGGTGACCGCGGGCGTGGTATCGGGTCTTAAGCGCCAGTACCGCTCGCCAACTGGCGAGCGCGTGCTCTCCGACCTCATCCAGTTCGACGCAGCCGTGAACCCCGGAAGCTCGGGCGGTCCGCTCCTCAACGCTTTCGGCGAAGTCGTGGGCATCGTCACCGCGATGCTCGACCCGGGCGGCGGCGGTTTCGCGGGCATCGGTTTCGCGGTGCCGATCGAAACCGCATCGGCGGCCGCCGGCACGCCGCCCTTCTGATGAAATTCCTCTGGCCGGAGCTGCTGTGGCTGCTGCTGCTCGTGCCGGCCGTAATTGCGCTCTACCTCCTGGTTTTGCGAGGGAAGAAGAAAAGCGCGGTGCGCTTCGCCAGCCTTTCGGTGCTGAAGCAAGCCGTCGGTCCGGCGTGGCGCCGCCACGTGCCGCCGGCGATGCTGGTCCTCGGCCTCGCCGTCATGCTTGCGGCGATCGCGCGGCCCGCCGCGGTGATTACGCTTCCATCGAATCACGAGACCGTGATTCTCGCAATCGATGTCTCCGGCAGCATGCGCGCGAGCGACGTCGAGCCCTCGCGCATCGAGGCCGCGCAAGCCGCGGCGCGCACGTTCGTGAATGAGCAGCCGCGCTCGACGCGCATCGGCATCGTCGCCTTCGCCGCAAGCGCGGCGCTCGTGCAGCCGCCCTCCACGAACCGGCGCGAAGTCCTCGCCGCGATCGATTCGCTACAGCTGCAGCACGCCACCGCGGTCGGTAGCGGCCTCCTGGTCTCGCTCAAGGCACTCTTTCCCGACGTGCCGATCGAGCTGCCACGCCGGCGCATGGTCAGCGCGTCCGCGGGCGGCACGGCGCCCGCCGATCCCAACTTCAAGCCGGTCCCGCCTGGGTCGTACACGGCGGGCGCGATTGTCCTCCTCACCGACGGACAAACGACCACCGGGCCAGATCCAGTGGAAGTCGCACGCCTCGCTGCCGAGCGCGGCGTGCGCGTCTTCACCGTCGGCGTGGGCACCGAGAACGGCCAAATTCTGACGGGCGAAGGCTGGTCGATGCGCGTGCGCCTCGACGAGGAGGCGCTGAAGGCCGTCGCCGATCTGACGCGCGCCGAATATTTCTACGCGGGCACCGCGATGGATCTCAAGAAGGTTTACCAGTCGCTGCGCTCGAAGCTCGTGATGGAGAAAAAGGAGACCGAGATCACGGCGCTCTTCTCCGCGATCGCCGCCGCCACGGTTCTGCTCTCGGCCACGCTGTCGCTCCTTTGGTTTAACCGCGTCCTGTAAAATCCAGCGCCTTTCATGGCGCTGATCGTTCAAAAATTCGGCGGCACTTCGGTCGGCTCGGTCGAGCGGGTCAAGAATGTCGCGCGCCGCGTTGCCAAGTGGAAGGCGGCGGGCCATGATCTCGTGGTCGTGCCTTCGGCGATGGCGGGCGAAACGAACCGCCTGATCGCGCTCGCCGAGGCGATCCAGAAGCCGGCCGATGCGCGCGAGCTCGACGTCATCGCCTCCACCGGCGAGCAGGTGACGATCGGTCTGCTGTCGATGGCGTTGATGGCAATCGGCGTCAAGGCGAAGAGCTACACCGGCTGGCAGGTGAAGGTCCTCACCAATTCCGCTTTCACCAAGACGCGCATCATCTCGATCGACGAGGAAAGGATCCGCGCGGATCTCAGGAAAGGCTACGTCGTCGTGGTCGCCGGCTTCCAGGGCGTGGATGGCGAGGGCAACATCACCACCCTCGGTCGAGGCGGCTCGGATACTTCGGCCGTCGCGCTCGCCGCAGCGCTGAAAGCGCAGGAGTGCCATATCTTCACCGATGTGGATGGCATCTACACCACCGACCCGCGCCTCGTGCCCGAGGCGAAGCGCCTGCATACCATCACCTTCGAGGAGATGCTGGAGATGGCGGGCGCCGGGTCGAAGGTGCTGCAGATCCGCTCGGTCGAATTCGCCGGCAAGTACCGCGTGCCGACGCGTGTGCTCTCGAGCCTCACCGACCCCGACATGCCGGTCGCCGAGGAGGCGCGCTCGGGCACGCTCATCACCTTCGAGGAAGACCCGCACATGGCGATGGAAAAAGCAGCAATTAGCGGCGTGGCGTTCAACCGCGACGAGGCCAAGATCACCGTGCACGACGTACCGGACCGCCCGGGCATCGCCTACGCCATCCTCGGCCCGATCGCGGACGCGAGCATCGACGTCGACGTCATTGTGCAGAACGTCGGCCACGACGGCATGACCGACCTGTCGTTCACCGTGCACCGTAACGACTACGCGAAGGCCGTCAAGATCCTGAAGAACCAGGTCCAGCCGCACATCAAGTGCCGCGACGTCTCGGGCGACGAGCGCATCGCCAAAGTCTCGATCGTCGGCATGGGCATGCGCTCGCACGCCGGCATCGCGGCGCAGATGTTCCGCACGCTCGCGGAAGAGGGCATCAACATCC
>JAICPQ010000175.1 GCA_025929745.1 Burkholderiales bacterium
ACGATGGAAAAGTGGCTGGTACCGCTTTCCGCATCGCCTGGCGGCGCGAGCGCCATGGCCTTCTCGCTCACCAGCCTGGCACGCTGATCCAGGTACTGCCGGGAAAGCAAACCCTTGACAGGCACCTTCACGAAGTCCGGATCGCCGAGGTAGCGGGCGCGATCGGCGTAGGCAAGCTTTCCGGCCTCGGCGAAAAAGTGCAGCGCGGCGGCCGACTGCGGTTCGGCGCGCGCGAAACGCGTGCGCTCCAAAATGCCGAGGATCTGGAGGAGCGCAATGCCGCCCGAGCTCGGCGGACCCATCGAGCACACGCGCCAGTCGCGATACGGTCCGCACAGAACTTCACGCTCCAACGCGCGGTACGCGTGCAAGTCGTCCTCTACGAGATCACCGGGATTCGCGTGCGCGCGTACCGCGGCGACAATGTCTTTTGCGATCTCGCCCTCGTAGAACACGCGCACGCCGCCGCGCCCCAGCGCGCGCAAGGTCTCGGCGTATTCGCGGTTCACAATGCGGCTTGCCGGGTAGTAGCGGCGCAACTCGGGCGCACGCTCGAGCGCCGCTAGAAACTTGGCTGAGGGCGTGAAGCCTTCCTCGGCGATGCGGATCGCCGGCTCGAAGAGCGAGCGCCAGTCCAGGCGACCGTGGCGCGCGTGCGCGAATTCGAGCATCCGAAGCACGCCTGGTACGCCGACCGAGCGGCCGCCGATTGCCGCCTCCAGAAAGCCGAGCGGTTTTCCCTCTTTCAGGAAGCGCTCCGGCTTCGCCGCCGCCGGAGCGGTCTCGCGCCCGTCGTAGCTGCGCAAGCGCTTCTCCGCGGCTGACCAGTGCAGCATGAACGCGCCGCCGCCAATGCCCGAGGACTCGGGCTCCACCAGGCCAAGGACCATTTGCACCGCCACGGCTGCGTCGACCGCCGAGCCGCCGCGGCGCAGCACCTCCGCGCCGGCTTCGGCGGCGAGCGGATGCGCCGCGGCGACAAGCGTGCGCTTCGCATCCTGCGCGGTGCAGGTCAGCGCAACAACGAAGAGGGCCGCCGCAGCCGCCCTCACGCGGCTACACCATCAGGGGAACGATGAGCAGCGCGACGATGTTGATGATCTTGATGAGCGGGTTGACCGCCGGGCCGGCCGTGTCCTTGTAGGGATCGCCGACCGTGTCGCCCGTGACCGCGGCCTTGTGCGCATCCGAGCCCTTGCCGCCGTGGTGCCCGTCCTCGATGTACTTCTTGGCGTTGTCCCACGCTCCGCCGCCCGTGCACATGGAAATGGCGACGAAAAGGCCGGTGACGATGGTGCCCATGAGCACTCCGCCCAGCGCTTGCGCGCCCGCCGCGGCGCCGGCGGCCCAGGTGAAGCCGATGCCGACGACGATCGGCACCAGCACCGGAAGGAGCGACGGCACCATCATCTCGCGGATTGCCGCGCGCGTGAGCATATCTACCGCGGTACCGTATTGCGGCTTCGCGGTGCCCTGCATGATTCCGGGAATCTCCTTGAACTGGCGGCGCACCTCGAGCACTACCGCGCCCGCCGCACGGCCGACCGCTTCCATCGCCATCGCACCGAAGAGATAGGGCACAAGACCGCCGATGAAGAGGCCGATGATCACGTAGTGATTCGATAGGTCGAATGACACGGTCCTGCCGGCCGATTCGAGCGCATGCGTGAAGTCCGCGAAGAGCACGAGCGCGGCGAGACCGGCCGAGCCGATCGCGTAGCCTTTGGTCACCGCCTTGGTGGTGTTGCCGACCGCATCGAGCGGATCGGTGATGTCGCGCACCGAGTCGGGCAGGTCTGCCATCTCGGCAATGCCGCCCGCGTTGTCGGTAATCGGGCCGTACGCGTCGAGCGCGACGATGATGCCGGCCATGGAGAGCATCGAGGTGGCGGCGATGGCGATGCCATAGAGCCCGGCGAGCGTATACGAGGCGAGGATGGCGACGCACACCGCGATCACCGGCCAGGCCGTCGATTTCATCGATACGCCGAGGCCCGCGATGATGTTGGTGGCGTGGCCGGTCACGCTGGCGTCGGCGACATGCTGCACCGGCTTGAACTGCGTGCCGGTGTAGTACTCGGTGATCCACACGAGGAAGCCGGTGAGCGCAAGGCCCACAACAGTCGCGCCCCACAGATGCCACACGGTAATGAGGCGCTTTCCGCCCCCCACGTCGAAAGGCACCTCGCGCACCACGTCACCCATGAGATAGACGGTGATCGGCCAGAACGCCACCAGAGCGAGGCCGCCTGCGACCCACAGCCCGCGGTACAGGGCCGGCATGACGTTCTTGTCGGTCGGTTTCGCTCGCACGAACCAGGTGCCCGCGATCGAGGCGATGATCGCGAAGCCGCCGAGGGCGAGCGGGTAGATGAGAGCGGCCGGGCTCGTGGTCTGCACCATGAGCGCGCCGAGCAGCATGGTGGCGATGATCGTGACCGCGTAGGTCTCGAAAAGATCCGCGGCCATGCCGGCGCAGTCGCCGACGTTGTCGCCGACGTTATCGGCGATCACCGCGGGGTTGCGCGGATCGTCTTCGGGAATGCCCGCCTCGACCTTGCCGACAAGGTCGGCGCCGACGTCGGCCCCCTTCGTGAAGATGCCGCCGCCGAGGCGCGCGAAGATCGAGATCAGCGAGCCGCCGAAGGCGAGGCCGACCAGCGGATGGATGACGTGCGCGAGATTCGACTTGTCGATGGCGTTGGCGTAGAGAAGCGCGTAGTAGCCCGCGACGCCGAGCAAACCCAGCCCGACCACGAGAAGCCCCGTAACCGCACCACCGCGAAACGCGACCTGCAGCGCCTCGTTCAGGCCTACGCGCGCGGCCTCGGCAGTCCGCACGTTGGCGCGCACCGAGATGTTCATGCCGATGATGCCCGAGGCGCCGGAAAGCACGGCACCGAGCAGAAAGCCCCACGCGGTCGGCCAGCCAAGCGCGGGCACCAAGCCAATCACGAGGAAGAGCACCACGCCGACGATCGCGATCGTCTTGTACTGGCGCCAGAGATAGGCCACCGCGCCGTCGCGCACCGCCGCGGAGATCTCGCGCATGCGCTCGTTGCCGGCCGGCAGCCGCAGGATGCGCGTGCTCTGCCAGACGCCGTAAACGATCGCGAGTATCGCGCAGACGAGCGCGAAGATCAGGCCTGCCGTCATGTTGTCCTCCCCGGAAAGGACGAAAATTTTATCAGGTCAGCGCGGCGAGAGCCCGCGCGCTCACCTCTTCCACCGTGCCGAGACCGGAGATGCGGCGGTACTTCACCGGCTGCTTCCGATAGTGCGCAACGAGCGGACGCGTCTGCTTGCGATAGACCTCGAGGCGCTTGCGCACGGTGTCCTCGCGGTCGTCGTCGCGCTGCACGAGCGGCTCGCCGGTCAAATCGTCCCTGCCGGCGCTTTTCGGTGGATTGTATTTCTCGTGGTACACGCGCCCGGATGCCGGATGCACGCGCCGGCCGCTCACACGAGCGATGATGTCCTCGTCGGGCACGTCGATCTCGAGCACGCAATCGAGCGCGACCCCCGCGTGCGCGAGCGCCTCGGCCTGGGGAATGGTGCGCGGAAAGCCATCGAACAGGTAGCCGCGCCGGCAGTCCGCATTCTGCAAACGCTCCTTCACCAGTCCGACGATGATGTCGTCGGATACGAGCTGGCCGGCGTCCATCACTTTTTTCGCCGCGACGCCGAGCGGCGTGCCCGCCTTCACCGCCGCGCGCAGCATGTCGCCGGTCGAGATCTGCGGAATGCCGAACTTCTTCGAAAGGATCGCCGCCTGCGTGCCCTTGCCGGCGCCCGGCGCTCCCAGAAGGATCAGCTTCATTGAATCATTCTACGCACCGCCTCCAGATCCTCCGGCGTATCGACGCCTGGAGGAATGTCGGCCTGGCTCACTGCCACCGCGATGCGATGACCGTGCCACAGCACGCGCAGCTGCTCGAGCGCCTCGGCCTTCTCCAGCGGGCTCGCCTTGAGGCGCGCATACCTTTTCAGAAAACCGACGCGATAGCCGTAGATGCCCGCGTGCCGGTAGCAGAGCGCCGCCGCTTCGCGCGGATACGGGATGCGCGAGCGCGAGAAGTAAAGCGCGTAGCCCTGGCTGTCGAGCACCACCTTCACCACGTTCGGGCTCGCAGCCGAGGCTTCGTCATGGATGGGATGGCAGGCCGTGGAAACGGCCGCGTCGCGCCTTTTTTCCAGCATGCGCGCAACCTGAGTGATGAGGCGCGGCGCGATCAGCGGCTCGTCACCCTGCACGTTCACCACGATCTGGCGCTCCCCGAGCCCGAGCTTCTGCGCCGCCTCGGCCAGGCGGTCGGTGCCCGATGCATGATCGGCGCGCGTCATGATCGCGGCATGGCCGTGCGCGCGCACCGCCAGCGCGATACGCTCGTCATCGGTCGCAACATGCACGCCGGCGGCGCCGCTCTTCGCCGCGCGCTCGCACACATGCACGATCATGGGCCGGCCGGCGATCTCGGCGAGCGGCTTGCCGGGGAAGCGCGTCGATGCATAGCGCGCCGGAATGATGACCTGAAACTTCAAACCGCGACTTCTTCGTCGGGCGGGAGCTTGCGCGCTTCCTCTTCCAGCATCACCGGGATCCCATCCTTGACCGGATAGCCCAGGCGGTCGGCCTTGCAGACGAGTTCCGCAGCGTTCTTGCGGTAGACGAGCTTGCCCTTGCACAGAGGGCAGACCAGGATCTCAAGCAGCCTTGGATCGACGGCACTCATCGAGTTTTCTCAGGAGCCAGGCGCCGAACCCCGGGTCGAGCCTTGCCGTGACGGGAAGAACCCACCACTCCGGCCGCGCGACGCGCCGCAATTTTACCGCGTCCTTCTCGGTAAGCAGCACCGGCAGACCGTCGCCGAACTCGAGGTCGCGCTCGCTGAATGGGTGGTGATCCCGGAAGGGATGCGGGATCACCTGGATTCCGGCGCGCCCGAGATGGAGGAAAAAGCGGTTCGGGTCGCCGATGCCGGCGGCGGCGTGCACCTTCTGCCCCGCGAAGCTCTTGAGCGGCCGGCGCGCGCGCGCGTCGGTCATGCGGTGCACTTCATCGCCGGCCAACGTCATGGCGAAGTCCTTCAGCGCCGCTCCGGTGTGCGCGACGACCGCATCCACGGTGCGCAGCCGCCAGCCCGGCTCGCGCAACGGTCCGGCGGGCAGAAAGAAGCCGTTGCCCAGACCGCGAGCGTCCATTACCGCAATCTCGATGTCTCGGCGCATGCGGTAGTGCTGCAGGCCGTCGTCCAGCACGAGGACATTGACTTCCGGGTGCGCACGGCGCAGCGCCGCGGCCGCCGCCACGCGGTCGGCGCCGACCCACACCGGGCAGCCGCTACGCCGCGCAAGGAGCACGGGCTCGTCGCCCACCTCGGACGCCTCGGAGGCGAGCGTCGCCGCGCGCGGCGCATCGATCTTCGCGCCGTAGCCGCGCGAGATGATCGCCGGCGACCAGCCCTTGCTCTTCAAGTGCTCCGCGATCCAGATGACGAGCGGCGTCTTGCCCGTTCCGCCGACCGTGATGTTGCCCACGACGATCACGGGGATTCCCGGATGCTGGGACCGGATGAGTCGCAGCGCGTAGAGAAGGCGGCGCGTCAGGACGACCACAAGGAAGGCAAGGCTCAGCGGCCATAACAGCATAGCCAGCGGGCCGCGACGATACCAAAACTTCACGACCTGATTATGGTTATTTGTTGGATTGGGTGGTGAAGGTGATCTGCGCGAGGCCGGCGAGGCGCGACGCTTCCATGACGCGGATCACGGACTGGTGGGTCGCGTTTGCGTCTGCGCTGATCACTACGATCGGCTCCTGCATCTGCGCCGAGGCGCGGCGCAGCTCGCCGGCGAGCTGCTCGACCGAGCGGAACGGCACCGCGTTGCGGTTGACGACGTACTGGCCCTGCGCATTCACGAGGATGCTGATCTCGTTCGGGCGCTGGAGCTGGCGCTCGGCTTGCGCCGACGGCAGGTTGATCTGCAGCTCCGTGTACTTGGAATACGTCGTGGTGATCATTAGGAAGATCAGGATCACCAGCATCACGTCGATCATCGGCACCAGATTGAT
>JAICPQ010000219.1 GCA_025929745.1 Burkholderiales bacterium
CGCGCCTCTTCGAGGGACCGGAGGCGTTCGCGCGCGAGCTGCGCAGCCGCGGGCTGCTCGAGTCATAGAATGTCCGGATGTCGGCGATCTACCTGACCGAGGACATCCGCAAGATCGAGACGCGCTGCGGCGTGCCGGAGCCTGAGCTCATGCAGCGCGCCGCGCAGGCCGCGCTCGAGGTGGCGCTCAAGATCGCGTCGGACAAGAAGGACGTCCTGGTGCTCGCCGGCCCGGGAAACAACGGCGGCGATGCGCGCATCGTGGCCGAGCTTCTCAAGGAACGGTTCTTTCGCGTGCACCTCGTTTCGCAACGAAGCGAGCTCGTGGACAAGCCCTGGGGTCTCGTCATCGACGGGCTTTTCGGCATTGGCCTCTCGCGCGATATCGAAGGGGAATACGCAACGCTCGTGGACTATGTAAACCGCCAGCGCTGCCCGGTGCTCGCGCTCGATATCCCGAGCGGGCTGCATTCGGATAGCGGACGCGTGCTCGGCCGTGCGGTGCAGGCCACGCATACGCTCACGTTTATCGCCCTGAAACCGGGGCTGCTCACACTCGACGGGCCGGACCATTGCGGCGAGGTCACAGTCGCCGACCTCGGGCTGCCGGTGCCGCGACTTGTGGCACCGACCGCCTGGGTCGCCGGACGCACGGCGTTCGACAGCGCGCTCAAGCGCCGGCCGCGCAATTTCCACAAGGGCATGGCGGGCTCGCTGGCGGTGCTCGGCGGCGCGAGCGGCATGACCGGCGCCGCGCTGCTCGCCGGGCGCGCGGCCTTGAAACTCGGGGCGGGGCGCGTTTACGTCGGTTTGCTGGACGAAAGCATAGCGATCGATTTCCAGAACGTGGAGCTCATGCTGCGCCACCCGGACGACGCGTTCGGCCAGGATCTCGATGCGATTGTCGTTGGCCCGGGCCTCGGGCAGGGTGAGCGCGCCGAGACGCTGGTCGGCGCGGCGCTCGCGAGCGACCTGCCGTGCGTGGTCGATGCCGATGCGCTCAATCTGATTTCCGAGAGCGAGGATCTGCGGCACGCCTGCGCCCGGCGCAGCGCCGACACAATCCTCACACCGCATCCGGCCGAGGCCGCGCGCCTTCTCGCGCTCAAGACGGCCGACGTGCAAATCGACCGGGTCAAGGCGGCGCGCATCCTCGCCGAAAATCTCAAGGCGCACGTGGTGCTGAAGGGCGCGGGCAGCATTCTCGCGGCGCGCGACGGTCACTGGTTCATCAATGCGAGCGGCAATGCGGGCATGGCCAGCGCGGGAATGGGCGACGTGCTGGCGGGCATCCTCGGCGCGCTCCTCGCTCAGCGCTATTCGGGCGAAAGCGCGCTCGTTCTCGGGGTGCACCTGCACGGCCTCGCCGCCGACGAGCTGGTGCAGGCGGGCATTGGCCCGGTTGGCATCACCGCGAACGAGACCATCGACGCCGCGCGCCGATGCTGGAACGGCTGGCTAAACGAGGCGGCCTAAGGCGGGATCCCAGCGCAGCTTCAGGTCCTTGACGAGATAGCCGCCGAGCCAGCGCGGCACGCGCTGCGAGCGCGATTTGCCCGAGAGCGCCCAGCCGGTACTGCGCCGCTCGACCAGCCGCTCCTTCTGCATGCGCTCGAGGTGCCACGCGAGCACCGCGTCGCCGAGGAAAGCCGGGTCCTCCTCGACTGCGCGGAACAGCTCCTCGAAGCTCATCGGCCCGCCTTGCAAGGCCTCGAGCACGCGGCGCTCGAGGAGCGACAGGCCGTCGATGTTCCAGGGGAATTCCTGAAGATGGCGCGCGAGCGCCGCCTCGAGGAACGGCAGCGCCTGCGCCTTCACGCTTGCGATGTCGCGCGGATCGGGCGAGCGAAAGGCCGCCCAGGCGTGGCTCGCCTCGGCGACATGCCGGCGCGTCACCGGGTTACGCAGGCTGAAGAGCTCGGCGGCGCGCTCCGGCGTCATCGTTCCCAGATATTCGGCTTCGCAGACGAGCGAGACCGGCGGCCCGGGCCGGTCGCCGAGCGCGTCGAGCACCTGGACCAACTGCAGCTGGTCGTAGAGGTCGTGCTCGAACCACAGCACGATTTCGTCATGCTCGCGCGCACGGCGGAAGGCCGCATCGCGCGCGGCGAATTCCTTCAGAACCTCATCATGAGTAGCCCAGCCCGCATCGGCGATGAACTGCGCGCGGCTGCGCGAGAGTTCCTCCAGCGAAAGGCCGGCTTGCACCGGTCCTTCGTGCAACACGTCCCGCCAAGGTAAAAACGTTCCGGAAACGGCTTTGGCGAGAACGGCGACGGCGCAGTCGCCGTTCGTGATATGGATCAAAAACCGATCGTGATGCCGATGTTGAGCACCGGGTAGTACTTGAAGCGGTCGACCTCGTCTTGCACGCGTTGCTCCTCGGCCGCGACCTGCGCCTGGGCGGCCGTGCACTGCGGCGAGGGTGGGCAGCTCAGCGCGAGGTCCACTTGCGGCGAGCCCTGGAAGACGACGCCGAGGTCGACATAGAAGTTCACCCCCTTGGTCCACACGTTGCCCCAGCCAATGCCGAGGTAGGGCGAAAATTCGCGCTTGGGCTTCACCGTGCCGGTCAGGCTCGAGCCCGCGGGGAACGACCCCGCACGAGGCTGACCGGTCAGGTCGACCTTGTTCTTGTTGTAGACCAAGCCGCCGGTGATGCGGAACGGCCCAAACAGGCTCCAGTCGAGAAGCGCGTTCACATTGGCGATCTTCGCTCGCGCGTCGTAGTCGAAGTCGTCGGTTTCGAAGTCCGAATCGAACTTAAGGCCGGACAAGCCCAGCCGCGCGCCGAGCGTAGGGGCAAGACCCCAGCCGAAGTCGACGCCGAGGCCCGTGGTTCCCGCGCGCAGGCCGATTCCCGCGGCCTGGGCGCTCGCACACAGAAACGAGGCTGCGAGGATCAGAAGGCTACGCATCTTGTTCTCCCTTCGCGTTATTAGTCCGCGTTGATGCCCGCGGCGCGGATCAATTGTGCCCATCTGTCCAGATCGCGCGCGAGGAGGAGTTCCGCTTCCGGCGCCGCAATCCGCACCGGCCTGGCGCCGCGCTTCTCGAGCATGCCCTGCACTTCCGGCATGGCGGCAACGCGTTCGAAATCGGCACGCAGGCGTGTAAGCGCTGCCTGCGGCGTGCCGGACCGCACGAAGTAACCCACCCAGGTTTCCATCTCGAAATCGAGCACGCTGGTCTCGCGCACCGTCGGCACCGCCGCGTGGTAAGGCAGGCGCGCTGGCGACGAGACCGCAATCGGCTTCACGCGCCCGGCTTCGACATGGCCACGCGCCGTGGATGACGCGTCGAAGAAGAGATCGACGCGGCCCGGAATGAGGTCTTGATAAGCGGCTTGCGCGCCTTTATAGGGCACGTGGGTGATGGAGACGCCCGCGCCGTGCCACAGAAGCGCCGCGCAGATGTGCTGGCCGCTGCCGTTGCCTCCGGAGGCGTAGGTCAGCTTGCCCGGATTGGCGCGCGCGTGCTCGACAATTTCCTTGAGAGAAGAAAACGGCAGATCGTTGCGCGCGACCAGCGTGTACGAGAACGTCGCCGCGATGCCGACCGGCGCGAAGTCGCTCCTCGGGTTGTACGGCAGCTTGCTGTAAAGGCCGGCGCTCAGCACGAGGTTCGCCGATGCGCCGAGGAGAATCGTGTAGCCATCGGCGTCGCCCTTCGCCACCACGTCGGTTCCCACGACGGTGCCGCCGCCCGGACGGTTCTCCACGAGCACCGGCTGACCCAGGAGCGTGGCGAGCGGCTCGGCAAGCGTGCGCGCGACCATATCGAATCCGCCGCCCGGAGGCTGCGGCACGATGACGCGCAGAGGACGATTGGGATAGCCCTGCGCGGCAGCAAAGGTCGAGAAGGCGAGCAGCAATACGCCGATCAGTCGCCGATAGAACGCGTTCCGTTGTTGCTTGCTGATTTCCGTCAGGTCATCCGGATCGCGGCTGCGGCTCACCTGCGGCTCGAGCTCCGCGAGGCGCTTCTCCAGCTTCGCGGTCTTCGGGTCCTTGTCGAGCACCTCGAATTTCTTGCGCAATGCCCTGGCGTCGGCATCGCGGCGTTCGGCTTGCGCCATCGCGATCTGGCGCCGCAGCCGTCGTTTCTCGCACTGCACGGGCTCGAGCTCCTTGGTGATCGCCATGAACTCCTGTGCTGCCGGGCTTAGCGCGGAGACCCGGACCGCTGCGAGCATCCCCAATAAGACGAGAAGCCACCTCATCCGAGGATCACGCCGCGCTGGATTTCCTCGGCGCTCGCGCTGCGCACGCTGACCACATGACAGATAAAGCGTAGCGCCATGCCGGCGAGCGGATGGTTGCCATCGAGAACGACCTTGCCCGCGGCGATATCTGTGACCGTATAAAGACGCGAGTCCTCCTCCACTTCCATGCCGACGGCGAGGCCCGCGCCGTAGCGCTCAGCCGCTTCTACGCGCACCAGGTCCGCATCGTATTCGCCGAAGGCCTGGTCGGGCTCGAGCTGCACGCGCAGCGATTC
>JAICPQ010000029.1 GCA_025929745.1 Burkholderiales bacterium
GCGGGTTCGTTCCTTCTCTCGAGTTGCGGCGGGAGCGGGAGCGGAGACGGGAGCCGCGACGGGAACGGCGGCGTAGGCGGCGCGTCCGCGAGTCCGCCGATGCTTTCCGGCACCGCCGCCATCGGCGCGCCCTTGGCCGGCGCGACGATCGTGATCACCCGCTGGGACGGTACGACCGTTCACGCGGTCACCGACGCAAATGGCCGCTACAGCGTCGACATGCCTCCGGTCTCGCCCGGAACTCGAGCGCTATACCTGGTGCAGACCACGGGTCCGGCCAACGGAGCTGCGCAATACCCGCGGCTCTATTCGCTCGCCACTGCAAACAGAGGCACGGTCAACGTTACACCGCTCACCAGTCTCCTCGTGGCTCGCCTGCTCAGCGAGCGGCAGGGTCCTTCCCCAAACCTCACCGCCCTGCGCGGCCTGGCGACGCCGAGCGATGCGCAGCTGGCCGCGATACAGCAGGAGGTCGTGAGCTACCTGCAGGGCCGCAATGTTAACGCGAGCGGCGTGGCCAGCTTCATCGGCACGCCGCTCAATGCCGCCGCCGGCGATCCGCACGACGACGCGATCGAGCGCTTGGCACAAACCCTGGTGAATGGCGAGACCATCGAGGGTGTGGAAGAACACATGCTCGCCCGCAACGACGGCCCGGCGACGCTCATGGAGATCTTGTCGATCCAATTCGACGCCGAGTGCAAAGTGCAAGGCAGCGCCGAGCCCGCGTTTCCGACCGGCCCGGTTCGCGTAAATCTGGGACCGAACGGCCAAATCGCTCTCACCGGAACCGCCGTGGCGTACAGCTACGCGCTGCAGCCCGGCGACCGGGTCAGGCTAAGGAACGCACCATTCTTCGACGACTCATGGGAATTTACGCTGAGCGGTAATGGCGATCAGCTGCAAGTCATCGAAAGCGACAAACGGAACTACAGTTTTGTGCTCCGGCGCGTAAGCAGCGGAGGCAGCATACGGTGCACGCCCCCCAGCGCGCTGTCCGTGGACACACCTAGCACGCTCGCGCAAGTGCGCAGGCTGCGCAGCGCGATCTCGAATCCCAGCTTCACCTGTCACGGGGGCGCTGGCTTCCCGGGCATTGCTGAAGGCGCCAACAGCCTGTCCATCGAGGACGATGGGGTACTGCGAGTGGCGGCCGGTCACGTGCTGCATCTCCCATCGCTCGGACTGAACATGAGCGGCGCGGTGGTCGATAGCGGCGGCGGTGTTCTCGCCATGCGTGTGACCGGCGCGGAGTTTCGGCGTGAGTTCAGCGGCGGCCTCGATTCGTTCATGATCGCGCTCGACGCAACCGGAACCATCCTGTCGGCAGAATTCGAGCAGCAGCGCGACGGCGCGCCACGCATCAACAAGCGATGCGTTAGCTAGCGCCGTCCCGGCCCGCGGAGCCGATGGAAAGATCGGCGAGGCCCGAGCGCATCATGAACCAGAAGACGATCACGCCCGGGAAGGCGATCAGCGTAGTGAGGAGGTAGAAGTTGACGTAGCCCATCGCGTTGATCAGCGCTCCGGCCGTGGTTCCGGTGAGAAAGCGGCCGGCGATGCTCGCGAGCGCCGAGAGAAGCGCGTACTGCGTGGCGGTGAAGCGCAGGTTGCAGAGCGCCGACAGGTACGCCACCACCGTGACCCCGCCGATCCCGCTGGCGAAGTTCTCGAAGCCCACGGCGGCCGCCATGCCGACGTTGGTGTGGCCGGCCGCCGCGAGGCCAGCGAAGCTCAGGTTGGACACCGCCATCAGCACGAGGCTGATGAACACCGAGCGCTTCATTCCGAGGCGCGCGTAGAGGATGCCGCCAACGAATACGCCGACGAGGAGCGCCACAAAACCGATGGCGATGTCGTAGAAGGCGACTTCGTCGTTGGTGAAGCCGAGGTCCTGGAACAAGAGCCGCAGCGTCAGGTTGGCGAGCGTGTCGCCGATCTTGTGGATGAGCACGAAGGCGAGCACGACGAGCGCGCCCTGGCGCCGCAGGAACTCCACGAGCGGGCTGAAGTAGGCAACGACCGCTTCGCCCAGCCCGCGGGCGCGCGCCGGCTCACGGTGGCGCGGCGGCTCGCCCATCAGCGCGCCGATCAGCATCGCGGGCAGCGCGAACAGCGCGCACGCGACGTAGGCCGCGCTCCAGCCGACGCGCGCGGCGAGCACCAGCGCGAGCGCGCCCGCGGCGGCGGAGCCGATGCGCCAGCCGTACTGCGACATGCCGGAACCGGCGCCGAGCTGGCGCGGCTCGAGAAGCTCGATGCGGTAGGCGTCGATGATGATGTCGAAGGTCGCGCCCGCCACCCCGACCATGATGGCGGCGATCGCGACGAGATAGAGCTCGCTCGCGGGGTCGGCGAAGCCGAGAAACGAAACCGCCGCCATGACCAGCACGCCCACGAACCAGAGCCAGCTGCGTCGCTGCCCGAAGCGGCCGATGACCGGCAGGCGCACGTGGTCGACGATCGGCGCCCATAGGAACTTGAAGTTGTAGGCGAGAAAAGTGAGCGCGAACGCCGTGACCGCGCTCTTCGTGATGCCGTGCTGCGCGAGCCGCGTAGTGAGCGTGGCGCCGATCATCGCAAACCCGAAGCCCGACGAAATGCCGAGGAACAAGGCAGCGAGCGGCGCGGGCTCGAAGTACAGCCGCAAGCCCGCCGGCAGCCGGCTAAAGCGCATGGTCGTAGTCGACGATGAGCGGCGCATGGTCGGAAAAGCGCTTCGCCTTGTAGATCGATTCGCGCCGCGCGGTCGCGGCGATGGCCGGCGTGGCGATCTGGTAGTCGATGCGCCAGCCGACATTTTTCTTCCACGCCTGGCCGCGGTTCGACCACCAGGTGTACTGGTCGGGCTTGTCGTTCAGCTTGCGGAACACGTCGACGAAGCCGAGCTCGTCGAACACGCGCGTGAGCCAGGCGCGCTCCTCGGGCAGAAAGCCCGAGTTCTTCTGGTTCGAGCGCCAGTTCTTGAGGTCGATCTCCTGGTGCGCGATATTCCAGTCGCCGCACAGGATGATCTCGTGGCCGCGATTTTTCAGCTTCTCCAGATGCACGAGGAACGCCTTCAGGAAACGGAATTTCGACGCCTGGCGGTGCGGGCCGGCGGAGCCGGAAGGCATGTACAGCGACACGACCCAGAGCTTTCCGAAGCGCGCTTCGACGTAGCGTCCCTCGGCGTCGAACTCGCGATGCGCGAAGCCGCGCCGCACCTCGTCGGGCGTCTTGCGGCTATAGAGCGAGACGCCGCTGTAGCCCTTTTTCTTCGCGAACGCGTGGCAGGTCTGATAGACCTTGAGGCCGTGCAGCTTGGCGTCGAGGTCGATCTCCTGGCACTTCATTTCCTGCAGACAGACGATGTCGGCGCGCTGCCCGGCGAGCCAGCGGAACAGGCCTTTGCTCGCCGCGGAACGAATTCCGTTGACGTTGAGGGTGATGACCCTCAAGCGGCTGGAAAGGCCGATACGCCGCCGTGCGCCGCGGACCACTGGGCCGGCGCGTGCAGGAAGCTTTCCACCTCGGCGATCTGCTTCGGCTCGAGGTGGCCGCCCTTCTTCACCACCGCGAGCACGTCCCACCACGTGGCGAGGTAGTGGAGCTTGACGTTCAGTTCACCCAGCGTCTTCTTCGACTCCGGGAAAATGTCATAGTAGAAATTGACGAAGACGTGCTCGACGACGGCGCCCGCCGCGCGCAAGGCCTGGCAGAAATTGATCTTGGAACGGCCGTCGGTGGTGAGATCTTCGACGAGTAGCGTGCGCGCGCCCTCGCGCACGTCGCCCTCGATCTGCGCATTGCGTCCGAAGCCCTTCGGCTTCTTGCGCACGTACTGCATCGGCAGATTGAGGCGCTCGGCGATCCACGCCGCGTAAGGGATACCGGCCGTTTCTCCGCCCGCGACGACATCGAACTGCTCGAAGCCGACTTCGCGCGCGAGCAAGCCAGCGGCGAAGTCCACTAGCTGCGTGCGAATGCGCGGATAGAAAATGAGCTTGCGGCAGTCGATGTAGACCGGGCTCGCCCAGCCGGAGGTAAAAATGAACGGCTTGTCCGAGAAAAACAGCACAGCCTTGACCTCAAGAAGCATCTTGGCGGTGGTTTCTGCGATGAACGCCTTGTCGGCGAAGTGCATGGCGCGCAGATTCTACTTAGAATGGCCGGCGGCTGGGAGGATTGCGATGAACACGAAAAATAGAAAGAAGAAAACGATGCTGATCGCCGCGGCGACATTGAGCGTCGCCGCCGTCGCGGTGGTACACGCGCAGAGCAAAGACCAGCAGTACACGTACCGCTGCACCGGCAAGGACGGCAAGAAATACTACGGGCAGACGGTGCCGCAGGCGTGCATCGGCGGTCCGATGGAGCTCATCAACAAGCAGGGGCTCGTCGTCAAGCGCATCGATCCCGAGGCCGAAGAAAAGGCGCGCCTCGCGAGGGAAGCCGATGCGGAGAAGAAGCGCGAGCTCGAGACGGCGCAAAAAGAATCAATGCGGCGCAACCAAGCGCTTCTCGCCACTTACACGAGCGAGCGCGACATCGAAGAAGCCCGCACGCGCGCGCTGCGCGACCATCAGAAGCAGCTGAGCGAGGTCGAGCGGCGCATCGAGGAGCTGCAAAAGCGCCAGGCGCGCGTCGAGAAGGAGCTCGCGGTCTACAACGAGTCCGGCAAGGGCGAACCGCCGACGCGACTCAAGGAGGAGATCACGAACGCCGACATCGATCTGCGGGCGCAGCAGGGTCTCCTCGAAGTGAAGAAGAAGGAAGCTTCAAGCATCAACGCGCGCTACGACGAGGATAAGCGTCGTTACCTGGAGCTCACCGGGAAAAAGAAAGAAAAAGGGCGTTCCTAGCTTGGCGGTTTCGCGAGTTTCGCCCGCAGAAGCTCGTTCACCTGGGCCGGATTCGCCTTTCCCTGCGTTGCTTTCATCACCTGCCCGACGAGCGAGTTGAACGCCTTGTCCTTTCCAGCGCGGTAGTCGGCGACCTGCTTCTCGTTCCTCGCCAGCACCTCGTCGACCAGCTTCTCGATCGCCCCGGCGTCGCTGATCTGGCGCAAGCCGAGGCGCTCGATGAGCGCATCGACCGAACCTTGTTGGCGGAGCTCGAATAGCTTTCCCAGGAGCTCCTTTGCGGTCTTCGAGCTGATTGTGCCGTCGGCCACGCGTCGTTGCAGCATGCCGACGTCCTCGGGTGCGACCGAACACTGGCCGAAGGTCGTCTCGGCGGCGTTCACCAGGCCGGCGAGCTCGCCGACGACGAGGTTCGCCACGCCTTCATAAGATGCGCCGGCGGCCACCGCGCGCTCGAAAAACTCCGCGATGTCGCGGCTGACAACCAGCCGTTCGGCCGCATGCGCGGGAACCCCCTTCTGCACGTAGCGCACGAGCTTCGCGTCTGGCAGCTCAGGGAGCGTACGACGGATGTCCTCGATCGTTTTCTCATCCACGACGAGTGGAAGCAGATCCGGATCGGGGAAGTAACGGTAGTCGTGTGCTTCCTCCTTGCTGCGCATTGATCGCGTCTCATCGCGCTCGGGGTCGTAAAGGCGCGTCTCCTGCTCGATGCGGCGGCCACTTTCGAGGAGCTCGATCTGCCGACGTGCCTCGTAGTCGATGGCGTGCTCCATGAACCGAAACGAGTTCAGGTTCTTCAGCTCGCAGCGCGTACCGAGCTTCTCGCCGGGCCTGCGCACCGAGACGTTGGCATCGCAGCGGAACGAGCCTTCCTGCATGTTGCCATCGCAGATGCCGATCCAGACGACGAGGCGATGCAGCGCGCGCGCGTACGCCACCGCCTCCTGAGCCCCGCGCAGATCGGGCTCGGAGACGATTTCGAGGAGCGGCGTGCCGGCGCGGTTCAAGTCAATGCCGCTCATGCCGCGAAACACGTCGTGCAGCGACTTGCCGGCGTCTTCCTCGAGGTGCGCGCGCGTGATGCGGATCGCCTTGCTTTCGATGCGCAGCTGTCCACCTTGAACGATGGGAAGCTCGTACTGGCTGATCTGGTATCCCTTGGGAAGATCGGGGTAGAAGTAGTTCTTGCGCGCGAACACCGATCGCCGCTTGATCGCGCCGTTCACGGCGAGCCCGAAGCGCACCGCGTGCTCCACCGCGGCGCGGTTCACAACCGGCAGCGTGCCCGGCAGCGCGATATCCACGTCCGATGCCTGGCTGTTCGGCGCCGCGCCAAAGGAGGTCGGGGCGCCCGAGAAGATCTTGCTTCTCGTAAGGAGCTGCGCATGCGTCTCGATGCCGACGACGATCTCCCATCTCATGGCAGCAGCTCGCAGTGGCCGCGGCGATCAATGAAGAGCGTGCCCATGTCGCACTGCGCGGCGCAGTGGTCGGCGCGCAGCGCCATGAAAGGACCCACGTCACGCAGCGTGACGCCGCATGCGCCTGCGATGAAGCGCAGCCCACCGCGCATCGGCTGCTGCTCGCTCGCGGTCACGGTGCACGCCTGACCGTCCGGGTCGAGCGAACGCCATTCGAGGCTCTTGAGCGCGCCCTTCTCGACCGAAAGCGCGAGGCGACTCTTATGCCGGCCGTCCTTCACCTCGCAGCGAACGGTTGCGCTGTAGTTGTCGAGCGCCGGAAACTCTTGGCTGAACTCGAAATCCTCGCGCCGCTGACCACCCGGCCCGAAGCGCGTGCCGCGGAAAATTCCGTCGCGCCACGTGCCGCGCAGCTCGGCGCTCGCCGGACGGCCGAACAGGATCGGCGCGGAGCCTTCCTTGAGCACGGTCACGCCAAGCTCGGGGCTGCGCTCACCCTCGATGTAGCGCCGCGCGAGCGTCGCCAGGATGATGTACTCGCCAGCGACCTGGCGCGAGCCGTCCGCGCGCTCGGCCGAGTGCAGGATGAGGAGCGCACTGCGCGTGCCTACCTTTCCGACCATCTCGGCCTTTTCCTGTGCGAACGCCGCAATCGGCACGAAGAGCAGCGCGGCGAGCTTCAAAGCGGCGTCTCGGTAGGCACGCGCGTGTGCCAATCGGTCGCCTGCTGAAACCGGTGTGCGGCACCCAGCAGCAATCCCTCGGAGAAGTGCGCGCCCATCATCTGCAACCCGACGGGCAGGCCGCGCTCGTCGAAGCCGCACGGGATCGAAAGCGCCGGCAATCCGGCGAGTGGCGCCGGAATGGTGAAGATGTCGCCGAGGTACATCTGCACGGGGTCTTCGGCCTTCGCGCCGATCGGGAAGGCGGTTGTCGGCGCAGTCGGACCGATGATCAGGTCGCACCTCTGGAACGCCGCGGAAAGCTCCCGGGCGATCAGGCGACGCACCTTTTGCGCCTGCAAATAGTAGGCATCATAGTAGCCGTGCGACAGGACGTACGTGCCGACAAGGATGCGACGCTTCACTTCGTCACCGAAGCCCTCGGCGCGTGTGCGACAGTACATGTCGACGAGATCGCTGTATTCCTTGGCGCGATGGCCATAGCGCACGCCGTCGAAGCGCGCGAGGTTCGACGAGGCCTCGGCCGGCGCGATCACGTAGTAGACCGGCACGGCAAGTCGCGTGAGCGGCAGCTCGAGCCCGGTGCACAGGGCGCCGCGCGCCGCGAACCAAGCAACCGCCGCGTCGACCGCCTTGCGCACGCCCGGCTCGATGCCCTCGGCGAAGTACTCCCTCGGCAAGCCAATGCGCAGTCCCTTGAGTTCGACATCGAGCTTCTGGGAATAGTCCTGCCGGGGCCGGTCTAGGCTCGTCGAGTCGCGGGGGTCGAAGCCCACCATGGCAGAGAGCAATACAGCCAGGTCGGCCGCGCTGCGCGCCATGGGCCCCGCCTGGTCGAGCGACGATGCGAACGCGATGAGGCCATAGCGCGATACCAGCCCATACGTGGGCCGGAGACCGCAGACGCCGCTGAATGCCGCCGGCTGCCGGGTGGAGCCGCCGGTGTCCGTACCCGTCGCCGCCGGAACCATGCGCGCGGCGACGGCGGCGGCAGATCCACCGGAGGAGCCGCCGGGCACGCGCTTGGTGTCCCACGGATTGCGCACCGGGCCGAAGTACGAGCTCTCGCTCGATGAACCCATCGCGAACTGGTCCATGTTGCATTTGCCGAGAAGCACCGCGCCTTCAGCGTTGAGCCGCTCCACGACGTGCGCGTCGTACGGGCTGACGAAATTCTCGAGCATTCGAGAGCCGCACGTGGTGCGCAGCCCCTTGGTGCAGTAAATGTCCTTGTAGGCGAGCGGAATTCCCGTGAGCGGCCCGCCTTCCCCGCGCGCCAAGCGCTCATCGGCGCGACGCGCGGCGGCCAGCGCACCCTCCTCGTCCACGGTGATGAAAGCGTTAAGTGCGCCGTTCAGCCGGACGACGCGTTCAATAAAGCCCTGCGTGAGCTCCCGGGAGGAAATTTTTCGCAGCGCCAGCGCGGCGGACAGCTCCGTCAGGCCGGAATTGAGCACCTATTCGATGACCTTGGGCACGAGGTATAAGCCACCATCGATCGCGGGGGCAACCGACTGATAAAGCTCGCGCTGGTCGTCCTGCGTGACTTCGTCCGCACGCAGGCGCTGTACCGCGTCCAGCGGATGCGCCATCGGCTCGATTCCGGCGGTATCGACCCGGCGTATCTCGTCCACCAAGCCGAGCACGCGGTTCAAGCGCTCCAGCACGATTTCCGTTTCGTCGGAGCGGATGGCGATGCGCGCGAGCCTGGCGAGGCGCCGCACCTGGTCGTGGACTAGCGACACATTTCCTTCAGACCGGGCGCCGCGGAAGTTTTGCGTTATCTGCCGCAGCGTCGTTAGCGTATCATAGCGACCCATTGAAACGGGCCGAGGTCAACCGCCTAAGGTCCGATAGTTAAACGAAAAACGGCGAAACAGGAAAGGCGCCCGACCTTGCCCATGCTTGGATTCCTCCGCAGCTACTTCTCGAACGACCTGGCAATCGATCTCGGCACCGCCAATACGCTGATCTACGTGCGCGGCAAGGGCATCGTGCTCGATGAACCTTCCGTCGTGGCGATCCGACAGGAGGCCGGGCCAAATGCCAAAAAAACGATACAGGCGGTCGGCAAGGAGGCGAAGCTGATGCTCGGCAAGACGCCGGGCAATATCGTCGCGATCCGGCCGATGAAAGACGGGGTGATCGCGGACTTTACGGTCACCGAGCAGATGCTCAAGCAGTTCATCAAGAAGGTGCACGACAACAAGCTCTTCTCGCCCAGCCCGCGCATCATCATCTGCGTGCCGTGCGGCTCGACGCAGGTCGAGCGCCGCGCGATCCGCGAAAGCGCGATTGGCGCCGGCGCCGGCCAGGTCTATCTCATCGAGGAGCCGATGGCGGCGGCCATCGGCGCCGACCTGCCGGTGGCCGACGCGACCGGCTCCATGGTGGTAGACATCGGCGGCGGCACAACCGAAGTGGGCGTGATTTCGCTCGGCGGCATGGTGTATTCCGGATCGGTGCGCGTCGGCGGCGACAAGTTCGACGAGGCCGTGATCAACTACATCCGCCGCAACTACGGCATGCTGATCGGCGAGACCACCGCCGAGCTCATTAAGAAGGAGATCGGCTCTGCGTTTCCCGGCTCGGAGGTGCGCGAGATGGAAGTGAAGGGCCGTAACCTCGCCGAAGGCATTCCGCGCAGCTTCACCATCAGCTCCAACGAGATCCTGGAAGCGCTGACCGAACCCCTTAACCAGATCGTCTCCGCGGTGAAGTCGGCGCTCGAGCAGACCCCGCCCGAGCTCGGGGCGGACATCGCGGAGAAGGGCATGGTGCTCACCGGCGGCGGCGCCCTGCTCCGCGACCTCGACCGGCTGCTCATGGAAGAGACCGGCCTTCCGGTGATCGTCGCCGACGATCCGCTCACCTGCGTGGTGCGCGGCTCGGGCAAAGCTTTGGAGAAGATGGAGCACTTCGGCCCGATCTTCACTAACGACTGAAGTAGAGGGGGATGGACCACACCCCCCCGCCGTTCTTCAAGCGTGGCCCAGCACCGCTAGTCAGGCTGTTCTTCTTCGCTTCGCTATCGCTCGCACTGCTCGTGATCGACGCACGCTTCCGCTACGCCGAGGGCCTGCGCAGCTGGCTCGCGCTGGCCGCCTACCCGGTGCAGCGCGCCGCCACGACCCCAGTCGAGCTGGTCGGCGCGATCGGCAGCTTCTTCTCGACGCAGGCGCAGCTTGTCGCCGAGAACGAGCGGCTGCGTGCAAAAGCGCTCACTTACTCGCAACACGCGCAGCGCTACGAGGCGGCGTATGCCGAGGCCGAGCAGCTGCGCAAGCTGGTCGGCGTGCAGGAGCGGCTGGAAGTCCGCGCCATTCCCGCCGAGGTGATGTACAACGGGCGGGATCCGTATGCGCACAAGCTCTTCATCGACCGCGGCGCGACGCACGGCGTGCGCCCGGGCAGCCCGGTCACTGACGAGACGGGCGTCGTCGGGCAGGTGACACGGGTGCACCCGCTCGTCTCGGAAGTGACGCTCGCCACCGACCGCGACCAGGCGATCCCGGTTCAGGTGGTCCGCAATGGCCTGCGCGCCGTCGCCTTCGGCGGCGGCGCAACCGGCACGCTTGAGCTTCGCTTCATGGCGGCGAACGCCGACATCCAGACGAACGACCGCCTGGTCACCTCGGGCATTGACGGCACCTACCCGCCCGGGCTGCCGGTCGCTACCGTGATGCGCATCGAGCGCGATGCCGAGAATGCCTTCGCGCGTGTAGTGTGCCGCCCGGCCGCCGGCGTCGACCGCGGGCGCTTCGTGCTCGTTCTGACCGACGAAACAGTAAAGCCGCCGCGTCCCGAGGAGGCACAGGCCGGCAAGGAAAAATTGCGACGCGGCAGGGCCAGAGACAAAGATGGACCTGTCCGGTAGCCGCCAGATTCTGCAGCCGGTGCGCCTCAGCACCATCATCGCGTCATTCGCGATCGCGCTCTTGCTTAATTTCCTGCCGTGGCGCGATCTGCGCGTAGTGCCCGATTTCGTCGGGTTAGTGCTTGTCTTCTGGTGTGTGCGGCAACCGCGCCTCGTCGGACTTGGCGTCGCCTGGACGCTCGGCCTCATCACCGACGCGGGTAACGGCGTGCTCCTCGGCCAGCACGCCCTCGCCTATTCGCTCGCCGCATTCCTCGGTATCTGGCTCTCGCGCCGTATCCTCTGGTTCGGGGCCGGTCTCCAGGCGCTGCACGTAGGCGCCATTCTTCTCGTGGCGCAAGGTGTTTCGCTTCTTGTGCGGCTCGCTGCGGGCGATGAGTTTCCCGGCTGGGCCATTGTCGCAAGTCCGATCGCCGCCGCACTGCTCTGGCCGTTCGTCAGCTGGCTGCTGCTTCTGCCGCAGCGCCGTCCGGCGCGGGAGCAAACCATATGATGGGCACTGCGGAGCTGCGCAACTCGGAGCGCGAGCTCGCGCAGTTTCAGCTGCGCATCGGCGTCGCGGGCGTGGCCATGCTCGCCGCCTTCTGCGTACTGCTCGCGCGCTTCTTCTTCCTGCAGGTGATGCAGCACGACCATTACCGCTCGAAAGCGGAAGACAACCGCATCTCCATCGTGCCCATCGCCCCAAACCGGGGCTTGATACTCGACCGCAACGGCGTCATCCTCGCGCGCAATTATTCGGGCTACACGCTCGAGATCTTCCCGCGCCGCGTGAAGAGCGTCGAACGGACGATCGACGAGCTTTCGGAGCTGATCGAGATTACACCGCGCGACCGCGCGCGCTTCAAGCGTCTGACGGTCGAGGCGCGCAACCCGGAAAGCCTGCCGATCCGCACGCGCCTGTCCGACGAGGAGGTAGCCAAGTTCGCCGCCAACCGTTTCCGCTATGAAGGCGTGGAGATCAAGGCGCGCCTTTTCCGGCAATACCCGTACGGCGACGTTGGCTCCCACGTCATTGGCTACATGGGCCGCATCAATCAGGCCGACCAGCAGCGGCTCGAAGAAGAAGGCGTCGACGCGAACTACCGCGGCAGCGATTACATCGGCAAGAGCGGCGTCGAGGCGAGCTACGAGCGGGAGCTGCACGGCACCACGGGTTTCGAGCAGGTCGAGATCGACGCGGCGGGCCGCGGCATCCGCACGCTCTCACGCACGCCCGCGGTCTCCGGCAATAATGTAGTGCTCACGCTTGATATGCGACTGCAGCGCGTGGCCGAGAACGCGTTCGGCGCGCGCCGCGGTGCGCTGGTGGCTATCGAGCCCGGCACGGGCGCCGTACTCGCGCTCGTGTCGAAGCCGGGATTCGACCTTAACCTCTTCGTCGACGGCATCGATCCGGCCGTGTGGGCCGAGCTCAACAGTTCGCCCGATCGGCCGCTCAACAACCGAGCCATCGCCGGCGTCTATCCTCCGGGCTCGACCTTCAAGCCTTTTATGGCGCTCGGCGCGCTCGAGCTTGGCAAGCGCCGCTACAACAGCACGATCAACGATCCTGGTTACTTCATCTTTGGGGACCGCCGCTTCCGGGATTCCAAGCCCGGCGGCCACGGCGTGGTCGACCTGCACAAGTCGATCGTCGTGTCTTCCGACACCTATTACTACATGCTCGCTAACGACATGGGCATCGACGCCATCGCCGGCTTCATGAAGCAGCTGGGGTTGGGTAGCCCGACCGGCATCGACCTGCAGGGGGAAGCGACGGGCGTGCTGCCGTCCCCTGAATGGAAGATGAAGCGTTTCCGGCGGCCGGAGCAGCAGCGCTGGTATCCGGGCGAAACGATCTCGATCGGCATCGGCCAGGGTTACAACGCCTATACGCCGATCCAGCTGGCACACGCGATGGCGACGGTGGCGGCGAACGGCTCGATGTACCGCCCGCGCATCGTCGGACACATCGAGAACCCCCGCACGCGCGAGCGACAGAGCTTCGAGCCGGAACTCAAGGGGAAAGTGCCGCTCAAGCGCGAGCATGTCGAATTCGTCAAGCGCGCCATGGCCGGCGTCACAAGAGAGGGTACCGGCGCACGCGCATTCGCGAAAGCCGAGTACACGAGCGGCGGCAAGACCGGCACGGCACAGGTAATCGCGATGAAGCAGAACGAGAAGTACGACGAGTCGAAGGTCGCCGAGCGCTTCCGGGACCACTCGCTCTACATTTCCTTCGCCCCGCTCGACAACCCCATCATCGCCATGCTCGTGATCGTGGAAAACGGCGGCTTCGGCGCGCGGGCGGCCGCGCCGATTTCACGCACGGTGCTCGACTACTACCTCGTCGGCAAGATGCCGCCGGGCCTAGAGGACCCCACGCCGGAGGACGAATTCGACGACGGGACTGAAAGCGACTGATGGAAGCTGCCCGCTTCCCCGTCCAGCGCATCGCGGTGCGGCTCGTCGAGGGCATCGACGGCACGCTCATGGTGATCATCGCCGCGCTCACCTTGCTGGGCTTTGCCGCGCTCTTTTCCGCGAGCTACGAAACGCCCGGCAGAGTTGTCAGCCAGCTCATGCACCTTTCGCTCGCGCTCATGGCGATGTGGGTGACGGCGCAGATCCCGCCGCAGACGCTCATGCGCTTCGCACTTCCGGCGTACGTAGTGGGCATCGTGCTGCTCGTCGGGGTGGCGCTCTTCGGCGACGTGGTGAATGGCGCGCGTCGCTGGCTGCACGTCGGAGTGACCCGATTCCAGCCCTCAGAGATGATGAAGCTCGCGCTTCCGCTCATGCTGGCGTGGTACTTCCACCGGCGCGAGTCGTCGCTGTCCCTGCGCGACTTCGCCTTCGCCGCCGTGCTGCTCATCATCCCATTCGGTCTCATCGTGCGTCAGCCCGACCTAGGCACGGCCGCCCTCGTCGGCGCCGCCGGCTTCTACGTCATCTTCTTCGCCGGCATCAGCTGGCGCCTGCTCGGCGGCGTGGCCGCGCTTTTCCTCATCGCGCTGTTTCCGCTCTGGGGCTTGCTCCACGACTACCAGCGCAAGCGGGTTCTTACCCTCCTCGACCCGACGAGCGATCCGCTCGGCGCCGGCTACCACATTATCCAGTCGACGATCGCGGTAGGCTCCGGCGGGATCCCGGGCAAAGGCTGGCTGAACGGCACCCAGGCGCATCTCGAGTTCATTCCAGAGCGCCACACGGATTTCATCTTCGCGGTCTACTCCGAGGAGTTCGGGCTGATCGGCAACATCGTCCTCCTCGTCCTCTACGGCCTTCTCATCGGTCGCGGCCTTGTCATCGCGGCGAACGCGGCGACATTGTTCGTCCGGTTGATGGCCGGGTCGGTGACGCTCATGTTCTTCACCTACGCCTTCGTCAACATGGGCATGGTGTCCGGCATCCTGCCGGTAGTGGGGGTGCCGCTGCCGTTCCTCTCCTATGGCGGCACCGCGCTCCTCACGCTTTTCATCGGCGTGGGCATCCTGATGAGCGTGCAGCGCCACCGAAAGCTCGTTCAGACCTGACATGCCTCGCATACTCGGGCTCGCGCTTCTCCTCCTTTGCGCGGGTTCGCATGCGCAGCAGCAGAGGTACGATCTGCCGCGCGAGATGCACTGCTCGGCGAAACCCTACTGCGGGCAATCGGGGCGCGCGTGCAACACCGTGGAGAAGACCTATACGGGTGCGGCGGCGGGGTCGGCCAAGCACAGCATTGTCCAAGCCTGCGTTGACGCGAACCGCCCGGACCGCTGCAACTGCATCCAGCAGTGCCGGCAGGTGGCGCGCTGCAGCAAATTCTGAAAGCGTCTACCGCATCGTGAAACCGTAGTCGTCTAAGCCCCTGTAAATCCTTGTTTTCGTAACACTCGGATGGTCCGGGCGGCGTGTTGCTGCGCGCCATGTGACGGGCGTAGCGTGGCGCAATCGCCACCACTAGGACACGGACCGATGATCGAGGAGCTCAGGAAAGACTGGTCGGATAACCCGCGCTGGA
>JAICPQ010000080.1 GCA_025929745.1 Burkholderiales bacterium
CCGGTCAGCTCCGGGGACGGGAGCGCCACCGGCTCCTTGCCCTCGCGCCGGCGCAGGTAGGGGTGGACCATGTTGCCCTGGATCGGCCCAGGCCGGACGATCGCGACCTCGATCACCAGATCATAGAAGGTGCGCGGCTTGAGCCGGGGCAGCATCGACATCTGGGCCCGGCTCTCGACCTGGAACACGCCGATCGAATCGGCCAGGCAGAGCATGTCGTAGACCTCGGGGTCTTCGGCCGGCACGGTCGCCAGCTCGAGCCCGATGCGGTAATGCCGGCGCAGGAGCTCGAAGCTCCAGCGAATGCACGACAGCATGCCCAGCGCCAGCACGTCGATCTTCAACAGGCCCAGCGCGTCCAGGTCGTCCTTGTCCCACTGGATCACGCTGCGCTCGGGCATGGCGGCGTTCTCGATGGGCACGAGCTCGGCGAGCGGGCCGCGCGAGATGACGAAGCCGCCGACGTGCTGGGAAAGATGGCGCGGGAAGCCGCGCAACGCCTGCGCGAGCTCGAACCAGGTATTCGAGACCTCGATGCCGTCGTCGACGAAGGCATGCGATTTCGCCACGCGGTCGACCTCGTCGAGCGGCACGCCGAGCGCTCTTCCGACGTCGCGCAGCGCGCTTTTGGTGCGATAGCAGATCACGGTCGCCGCCAGGGCGGCGCGGCTGCGCGTGTACTTGCGATAGACGTACTGGATCACTTCCTCGCGCCGCTGGTGCTCGAAGTCGACGTCGATGTCGGGCGGCTCGTTGCGCTCGCGCGAGACGAAGCGCTCGAACAGCATATTCATGCGCGCCGGGTCCACTTCGGTGATGCCGAGCGCATAGCACACCACCGAGTTCGCCGCCGAGCCGCGCCCCTGGCAGAGGATGCCTTCGCCGCGCGCATAGCGCACGATGTCGTGCACGGTGAGAAAGAACGGCTCGTAGCCGAGCTCGGCGACGAGGCGTAGCTCGTGCTCCACGAGCTCGGCCACTTTCGGCGGCACGCCGTCCGGGAAGCGCCAGCGCAAGCCCGCCTCGGTCAGCTTGCGCAGCCATGACGCCGGCGTCTCGCCCTCGGGCACAAGCTCCGCCGGATACTCATAACGCAGCTCGTCGAGCGAAAAACGGCAGCGCTCCGCAATCGAGACGGTCTCGGCGAGGAGCTCCGCTGGGTAGAGTTGCGCGAGGCGCATGCGCAAACGCAGATGCCGCTCGGCATTCGGAAAGAGCGCATGTCCGCATTGCGCGACCGGTCTCCCGAGGCGGGTCGCGGTGAGCACGTCCTGCAGGCGGCGGCGCGAGCGCACGTGCATGTGCACGTCGCCGGAGGCGACGAGCGGGAGGTCGTATCGCTTCGCCGTCTCCCGGAGGGACTGCAACCTGGCCTTGTCGTTCGGCCCGCAGTGGAGCTCCACGGCAATCCACGCCGCGCCTCGAAACCGCTCGGCGAGCCAGGCGCCGGCGCTCGCGTCTTCACCAGGCACCCACAGCACCAGCGCGCCGCAACCGGCGAGCCGCTCGACGTCGTCGCGTCCGAGCGCGTACCTGCCTTTCTTGCTGCGCCGCCGGCCGAGCGTAATCAGCGAGGAAATCGCGCCATAGGAGCGCCGGTCGGTCGCGAGGATGACGAGCTTCATGCCCTCGACGACGAGCTCGGTGCCGTGCACGAGCTCAAGGCCGCATTCCTTCGCCTGCAGGTGCGCGCGCACCGAGCCGGCGAAGGAGCACTCGTCGGTCAGCGCAAGCGCCCGGTAGCCGAGCTCGCGCGCGCGCGATACGAGCTCCTCCGGATGCGACGCGCCGCGCAGGAAGCTGAAGTTGGACAGGCAGTGCAGCTCGGCGTAGTCAGGCAAAAAGGCCATGCACGTACCATTCGCCGTCTTCGCGATACACCCAGGCGATCGATGCGTCGGGCAGGCGCGCGACGAAGTAATCGCGCCTGGCATCATCGCCGTCCCACCAGCCCGACTCGATGCGCTCGGGTCCTGCAAGAAGAGTAAAACCCTGCTCGCCGATCCTTTTTGCTTCTAAAAGCCAAACCGGTCTCGGCCCAGGCGCCGCCGCTTCGCGCGGATCCCACTCGCCCGGCTCGATGCGGCGCCAGGCATGCTCCGGGCGGTGGTCGGCCTGCGCCGCGAGTGCGTAAACCGCCGCGTGGCCGAGGCGCGCGCGCAGCCGCTCCATAAGGCGCGCCCAATCCTCGGACTCGAAGGCGGGATCGCCGAACATGCCGGCGCTCGAACCGGCGAGCGAGGCGAATTCGCCCGCTTCGAGCACGATTGCCTGCACCGGTTGCATGAGCACGGTGCGCGAGAGGCGCTCGCGCAACACCTGTCCGAGGCGTTCGGCATCGCGCGTGGCCGATGCAAGATTGACTTCGACGCAAGTGGAGCCGCTCTCGTGCAGGAGAACCAGGCGAAAAGCGTGCACTCCTTCGTGCCGCGCGGCGAGCAGTCCGTCGAGCTGCACGAGGAGGCGCCGAGCGCCGAAGTAAAGCCCTTCAGCGTGCGTCACTTCCGCCGGCAACTCGAGCTTCGCGTTGAAGCGCGCCGGCGGCGCGAAGAACTCGCGCGGTTCGGGCGCGACGCCAAGCGCGCGGTCGAGCGCTTCGATCGCCTGTGCGCCGCAGCGCTGGGCAAGACCGGCGCGCGGCAGCGCGAGCAGCGCGCCAACGGTGGTTACGCCGATACTGCTCAGGAATTCGACGTCGAGGCCGGTCACCTCCACCGGCAGCGCTTCCAGCCTCTCGCCTTCGCCACGCGAGCGCCAAAGCGCGGCGCGCGCGGTACGCGCCACGCCGAGCGAAAAGCCGAGTCCCATCTCATTCAGGCTGGCGGCGAGCTTCTCGCGCAGCCGCGCAAAACCGCCGTACAGGCGCAGGCTGCCCTGCACTTCGAGGAGCACTTCGCGCGGCGGCTCGAGCGAAACCTTAGGCGTGAACTGGCAGGCCCATGCGCCGATCGGCGCGAGCGACTGCGTCGGCAGGCCGGGGAAGTGCAGTGCGACCCAAAGCATGAAAAGGTCTCTTGATTCGCAGTCGGAGCGGCGCCGCTGCGGGCGCGCCACGGCGTTTGGCGATGTGCACGGCGAGCGCATCGCCGTCGGGCTCGAGCGCAACGCGCAACGCGGCAGGCGACGATTCCGCCGCCGCCTGGCGCGGGCGAAAGAACGCCACCCAGGCCTGGCTTCCTTCGGCCGCGACCGCCAGGCGGCGCAGCTCTTCGTACGCAATGCGCGGAAACCAGGCGATGAACGCGTGGCAGCTTTTCGCGCGCAGCACCTGCTCCGCAGCCCAGAGCGCATCGCGGCGCGCGACGGTGCGCACGATGGCGAGCTGCGCCAGATCGACGCCGGCCGCGGCCAGCGCCGGCGCGTCAGGGAGGTGGGGCGGCGCGAGCCACACCACGCGCTTTCCCGCCCAGGTCAGCGCGGCAAGCGCCGGCAGCGCGAGCGTGAGCTCGCCGATGCCTTCATGGTTGCAAAGGAGCTCGGTGAGAACCCCGGTGGGCCACCCGCCGCCGGGCAGCGCGCGGTCGAGATCCGGATAAGTCGTTGACAAGACCGGACAAAACGCGGCCGGCGCGCCGCCGCGCCACACCGGATGCTGCCGCAGGATGTCTTCGAGAGGCGCCGCCATACTGTATTAATATACAGTACTAAGCGGCGCGTGTCAGCGTTCGGGGAGGCCTGCATCCGGGCGCTCATAGCGCCCGGCATAGGACCGATTCTTGGCAACCGGAACGTCCTCGCCGAGCACACGCGCGGCGTTGTACCACTTCAGCGACTCTGCGTTATTTCGCGACACGCCGGCGATGCCCTGGTCATAGATCTCGCCGAGGCGCTTGGCCGCCTTACCGCTGCCCGCGACCGCGGCGCGCGCGTACACCTTGACCGCGTCCCCGCCTTTGCCGCGCCGCTCGAGCGCGAAAGCCTGCCGGAACAACGAATCGCCGCTCGCTTCGGCCTTGGCTTCGGCCTTGGCTTCGGCCTTCACCTTCTCCACGGCCGCACGCGCTTCCGCGACCTGGCGTCGCGCATCGGCCCGCGCGCGCTCCGCGGCCTGCCTTTGCGCGTCGCTCGTTTCCTCGACCCTGCGCTTCGCGGCTTGCACTTCCGTTAGCATCTCGGCGATCTTTGCCTGCTGCTTCGCATCTTCAGCGGCGAGGAATGCGTACCCGCCCAGCGCCACGGCGAGCGCTCCGGCCGCGATCGCCGCAACGACCATGGGCGTACGCCGGCGTGCTGCAGTCGCCGCCGTCACTTCGGCTTGCCGACGCTTGAGCTCCTCTTCCTGTTTCTTGACCTCGCGCTCGAGCTTCTCTTTGCGGGCGGCAAGCTTGGCAATGGCCTCGCCTTCGCGGCGCGCCGCTTCTTCGAGCTCCTTCCTCCCTTCGATGCCGGTCGATTCCTCCGAGGTGCCGCGCAGCTTGGTGATCTTGCGCTTCGCGAGCGCCGTGTAGATTCCGTTCGGAAACTGCTGGACGTAAAGCTCGAAATCCTTCGGATCCGTGCCCGCATTGATCGAGCGCCAGAATTCGAGCTCCAGCTCCGGATTGGTGCCGCTTTGCGTCGTGCTCGCCGCCTGAGCGGCGCTCGCAGGCGCAATGGCGATCGGCGGGGCCGGCTCGCCATCGAGCGTCCTGTCGACGTCCTCCGCCTCGGTGTCACCGTCGAGTGCGCGCTTGAGCGCAGCGGCGAAGTCCTTCGCCGACTGATAGCGCGTGCCCGGATGCTTGGAGAGCGCCTTCTTCACCACCGCATCGAAGTGCGGCGTGACCGCGCTATTCAACGAAGAGGGCCGCGGCGGATCTTCCTGCACGATCTTCTTGGCGATGGTCCAGGCGCCGCCGCCGGTGAAGGGTTTCTCGCCGGTCAGGAACTGGTAGAGGATGATGCCGGCGGAGAAAAGATCGGAGCGGTGGTCGATCGCGGAGCCCGTGATCTGCTCGGGCGACATGTATGCCGGCGTGCCGATCATGGTGCCGGCTTGCGTGCGCTCCATTTGGCTGCGGTCGGGATCCTGCACGCGCGCCACGCCGAAATCGGTGAGCTTGGTGCGCCCCTGGGCGTCGAGCATGACGTTGGCGGGCTTGACGTCGCGGTGAATGACGCCGGCGCTATGCGCGAAATCCAACGCGTCGAGGAGCTCGCTCATGACGCGCACCGCCTCCTTGAGCTCGAAGCGCTGCTCGGCGTCGAAGTGCTGCTTGAGCTCCTTGCCGTCGATCAGCTCCATCACGAGGTAGGCGACGTCGCCTTCCTCGGCGAAGTCGTACACCTGCACGATGTGCGGATGGTTGAGCCGCGCCACGGCCTGCGCCTCGCGCGAGAAGCGCAGCGAATAATCCTTGGCCGTCTCCGGATCGAGGTGACTCTTGAGGATGGTCTTGATCGCGACCCGGCGATTCAGCTTCGGGTCCACGCCCTCATAGACGACGCCCATCGCGCCCTTGCCGAGGGTGCGCTCGATCGTGTAGCGCCCAAGGGCTCTAAGTTCGGCTGCTTCCGTCATCTCCCCGTAGCGGGTCCTGCGCCCGCCCTTCTTGTCCGATTGAAGGACATTATCGAGACGGATCAAAGGACCTACAAGGAAAAAGCCGCGCGTGAGCGGGCAAAGTTCCGCTTCGCGCACCGCTTCTTACACTATTCGCAGAAGAACTCGACGACGTCGGTCGCGCCGGCGCGCGACTGGCCGAATGCGATCCAGCCGTGCCCGCGCAGCGTAAATTCCTCGCGCCGCAGAACGATCTCCTTGTCGCCTTCAACCGTGACGAAAGTGCCGTTCGCGCTGTGGTCGGTGAGGATGAACTTGTCCAGGCGGCGCTCGATCTTGCCGTGCGCGCGCGAAGCCATGCGCTCGTTGATCACCAGGTCGGCCGACGGGTCGCGGCCCATCGCAAGCGTTGGCCGCTCGGCGGAAAGCACGAGCTCGGTGCCCTGTACCTTGAGGCGCAGCGCGGTGTGGCGCGGCTTGAAAGCCGACTTGTGCGAGGCGAGCGTCGTCATGTCCTCGCTCTGCTGCCAGAGAAGCTCGAAAGCCTGGATCTCCTGCGCCTTGCCCTGCACCTGGATCGTGGTGATTGCCCGCGTACACGCCTTGAGCATCGGCGACATGAGCATGACCGTGTCGCGCGCGGTGATGATTTGACCCTTCGTCGCCACCCCGACGAGCCGCGACGCGAGGCCGACCGCATCGCCGAAAAACTCCCCGTCGCGCTCGAGCACGGCGCCGTAGTCGAAGCCGACGCGGATGCCGAGCGCGGTCTCGCCGACCGGCGGTAGCGCGGAGACGGCGAGCTGCATCTCGATCGCGGCATCGGCCGCGTCGTCCGCACGCGGAAAGATCGCCATGACCTCGTCGCCGATCGTCTTCACCACGCGCCCTTTCGCAGCCTCGGTCTTCTGCCGCATCAGGTTCACGCAGTTCTCCACGGCGGCATGCGCGACGGCATTGCCCGCCGACTCGTAGAGCTTCGTGCTTCCGCTGATGTCGGCGAAAAGGACCGCCGCTTCGCTCGCCTGTTCGGCCATCTAGCGCTCGATTGTAAGGACGAACAGGTTGGCCACCACGATCGTGGCGGCAAGGAAGTAAAACGCCGCAAGCAGCCCATAGCGATCGGCGACCATTCCGCCCGCTAGCGGTCCGAGAGCCGCGCCGATCGCCTGCGCGCCGAACAATAAGCCGATGCTCGAGCCGGCCATGTTCTTTGGCGTCGCTTCGAGCATCCACGCCTGGATCACCGGCCGCGTCGCATAGAGAAAAAATCCGAGAACGGCGACGAGCGCGACAAAAAGCGGCGATCCGCCCGCAAACGCCATCGCTACGAGCACGAGCGCCGTCGCCGCCATGCTTCCCACCAGGATCTGCTTGCGCCCAAGGCGGTCGGAAAGATGGCCGGCGATCGGCGAGGCCGCGAACCCGGCTGCCTGCAGTGCGAACAGGCAGGCCCCCACCCAGAACGGCGAGTAGCCCATGTCGTTCGCCAGATAAACCGGCAGGAAGGTGAGCAGCGCGCTCTGCGTCATGGTGCGAAACGCCGAGCCGGTCGAGAGCAGGACCAGCGCTCGGCTGCGGAAAAGCTCGCGCAGCCCGGCGAAGTACTCGCCGACCGATTGCGTCTCTTGCTTTCTCGCCGCGAGCCGCAGCGTTCCGAGCAAAGCGAAAAGCAAAGCGGCGACGACCAAGCCTGGCATGACGTTCAGCACCACGACTTCGCGCCACGTGAACCAGGCGAGCGCGGCGCCGATGATGACCGGCGCCACGGCGTCGCCGACGTTGCCGCCCATGCCGTGGATGGAAAGGACGAGCCCCTTGCGCTCGGGATAGCGGCGCGCGAGTGTCGGAATCGCCGTGGGATGCCACAGGCTGTTGCCGAAGCCCACCAGCGAGACGCACGCGAGGAGCATCAGATAGCTGTGCGTAAAGCCGATCAGGAGATACGGGAATCCGATCCAGAAAAGGGAGACGGCCATCAGCAGCCCCTTGCGGCCGACGGTGTCGACCAGGACGCCGCCCGGCACGTTGGCAACTGCGGAAGCGATGTACTGGCAAGTCATGATGAGCCCGATCTGGCTGTAGCTCAGCCCGAGCTCGGTGCCGATCAACGGCAGCAGGAGATAGAACGTCGCGGGATACCAGTGCGTGAGCCCGTGACCGATCGTGATGAGCCACAGTTCGCGCCACGGGCGCGCGGCAGGTTCCTGCGGGATGACGACGGCGCTCATCGGCGCGTGAGTATACTGGGCCGCGTCTCGATGAGCGTTTACCTCGTGGTTCTCCTCGCCGTGCTGACGTCGATCAGCCTGCGCGGCGGCAAGATGGCCGTTTCGCTTTATGCGCTTGACCTTGGCGCCGGTTCGGCCGCCGTGGGCGCGCTGGCGGCGCTGTTCGCCGCATTCCCGCTCCTCCTTGCGGTGCAGGCCGGACGCCTCTCCGACCGATTTGGCGTGCGCATCCCGCTCGTGTGCGGAACGCTTGCGATGGCCGCCGGCCTCGCACTACCGCTCATCAGCGCGCATCTCGCGCTGCTTTTCGCTTGCGCGGCGCTGGTCGGACTGGGGCATGTCTTTTTTCACGTTTCGATGCACAGCCTCGTCGGCGCGCTCGGCGAAGGCGCGCAGCGCACTCGAAACTTCGCCACATTCTCGCTCGGCATCTCCATCGCCGCGTTCATCGGTCCGTCGCTCGCCGGCTTCGCCATCGAGCTCGCCGGCTTCCGGCCGGCATTCGCGGTCCTCGCCGTTGTGGCGGCGCTCCCGGCTGTCTATCTGTTGATCGTCCCCAAGGTGGCGCCACCTGCCGCCCGTGTGTCAGAAGAGACAGCCAAAAGCGCTTTCGAACTCCTCGCCATCCCGGCGCTGAGACGCACCCTTATGATGAGCGGCGTCACGCTCACCGGGATCGAGCTCTTCTCCTTCTACCTTCCCATCTACGGCCGCTCCATCGGGCTTACGGCTTCGGTGATCGGCGCGGTGCTTTCGAGCTACGCGCTTGCCGGGTTCCTGGTGCGCTCGGTTATGCATCGCCTGGCGCAGCGCTATACCGAGCTCGGCGTGCTAACCGGCTCCCTATTTGTCGCCGCGGTAACGTACTTCATCGTGCCCGGGCTCGGCAGCGGTTGGCCGCTTGCCGCGGCGGCGTTCGCGCTTGGGCTTGCGCTTGGCTCGGCGCAGCCGCTCACGATCATCCTGACTTACAACCATGCGCCCTCCGGCCGTTCCGGCGAGGCTCTCGGCCTTCGCATCATGGCGAACAAGCTGACGCAGATCGTGGTACCGCTCGCCTTCGGCGGCTTTGGGGCCGCGCTCGGCGCGGCGCCGGTGTTTCTAGCGACCGGCGCGTTCTTGCTTCTTGCTGGGGTCGCGTCCCTTCGCATAGTTGCGCCACAACGGCAGGACCAGCGATAGCACCAGGAACGCCCAGAGGATGTTGCCGAGCGTCGAGGAAAACAGGACCGTCAGGTCGCCCTGCGAGATGCGCAGCGCGCGCACGAGGTATTGCTCGAAGATCGGCCCGAGCAGGATGCCGATCAGGATGCCGGTGACGTGGTAATTGGTCTTATGCGCGATGTAGCCGATGACGCCGAAAACGAGCGCGAGCGCCATGTCGAAGAGGTACTGGCGCTCGCCAAAAGCCGCGACGATGGTGACCAGGATGATGATCGGCGCAAGATAGGTGGTCTCGATCAGCACCACGCGTGACATGTAGCGCGCGAGCGGCAGGATGGTGAAGATCATGAAGATGTATGCCACGGCCATTGAGATGAAGACGCCGTAGGCCACGCCCGGATTGGTCGCGAAGAGGCGCGGTCCCATCACCATGCCGTGGTACTGGAGCACGATCATCATTACGGCGGCCGTGCTGCCGCCGGGTACGCCGAGAGCAAGCGTCGGCACGAGGGTGCCCGAAGTGACGCCGTTATTCGCCGCTTCCGGCGCGATCACGCCCTCGGGGATACCGGTGCCGTAGCGTTCGGGGTGCTTGGACCATAGCCGCGACTGCTGGTATGCGACGAAGGCCGCGATGCTGGCGCCCGCGCCCGGCGTGAGGCCGATGAAAAGGCCGACGAACGAAGTCCAGACGATGTGCCACCACTTCGCAACCGAAAGGCGCAGGCCCTCGAGCGTGTCGCCCCAGCGTGCGGCGAGCGCGCGAGCCCGCCCGGACTCGTCGACGATCATCTTTTCCTCGATCATGACGAGCGCTTCGGAGATGGCGAAAAGCCCGATCAGCGCCGGCACGAGCGGCACGCCATCGTAGAGCTCGAGGAAACCGAAGGTGGCGCGCGGCGTGTTGTAGATGTGATCGGTACCGATCACGCCGATAAGCAGGCCGAAGAAGCCGGCGATCAGCGCCTTCAGCGTGTCCTTGCCCGCGATCACGGCAATCAGCGTGAGGCCGAAGAGCATCACCACCACCATCTCGACCGAGCGCAGGTAGAGGCCGATCTGGGAGAGCCAGGGCAGCAGCGCAATGGTGGCGAGCGTGGTGATCAGGCCGCCGAAGACCGACGCGGTGAAGCACAGGACGAGCGCCTGCTGCGCCTGGCCCTTCTGCGTCATCGGATAGCCGTCCAGCGTGGTCGCCGCCGCGCCGCCCGAGCCCGGGATCTTCACGAGGATCGCCGGAATTCCACCCGCCCGGTGGTTCGCGCAGTAAAGCGCGATCATGAATGCCATCGCCTGCTCGACCGGCACCGCGTGCGTGAGCGGCTGGAGCATGATGTGCGTGTTCTGCGGGCTGAAGCCGGGCAGGATGCCGACGACGATGCCGAGCAGGATGGCGGGCCAGATCACCCACCACAGGTCGAACTGCGCCGCGAACTGGTCGAGCACGAACTGCCAGG
>JAICPQ010000146.1 GCA_025929745.1 Burkholderiales bacterium
ATTCATATTGCGGCCCCAGCGCTCGGCTTCGCGCCCGGCTCGCCGCTCGACGCGATCGCACGCGCAAGGCTTTCGACGGCGTACATGCCGGGACGTAAATTCACCATGCTGCCCGAGGATGTGATCGAGCGCTTCTCGCTCGATCACGGCGGCGAGCGCCCGGCGGTCTCGCTCTACGTGGATTTCGATGCGGAATTCGGCGTTCGCGCCAGGTACACGCGCCTGGAGCAGGTGTCCATCGTCGCGAACTTGCGTCACGCCCAATATGACGTTCTGAACGAGGCATTCGAGAAAGGGCAGGACACCGGCCTCGAATTCGAGGCGGAGCTGCGCACGCTGTGGCGCGCCGCGGCGGCGCTCGAGACGCGCCGCGGACGGTCGAGTACCGCCGCGGCGCCGCTCGATTACACGTTCTACGTGGAAAACGAGCGCGTGCGCATCGTGCCGCGTAAACGCGGCGCGCCGCTCGACAAGCTGGTCGCCGAGATGATGATCCTCGTCAATACCGCATGGGGCGAACTCCTCGCCGAGCGCGACGTAGCTGCGATCTACCGCGTGCAGTCGACCGGCAAGGTGCGCTTTGCCGTGCATGCCGAGCCGCACGAAGGCCTCGGCGTCGCGGCCTACGCCTGGACGAGCTCGCCGCTGCGGCGCTATGTCGACCTGGTGAACCAATGGCAGCTCGTCGCCGCACTCGAGGGTCGCAAACCGCCTTTCGCGCGCAACTCCGACGCGCTGCTCGCCGCGCTGCGCGCCTTCGAAGTGACCGCGGCGCGCTACGACGAGCACCAGCGCGCCATGGAGACTTACTGGAGCCTGCGCTGGCTCGATCAAGAGAAGGTGACAACGGTGGAGGCAGTGGTGCTGCGCGAGAACGTGGTGCGTATTCGGGGCCTGCCGCTGACCGCGCGCTTGAGCGCCGCGCCAACGCTCGAGCCGGGCACTTCGGTGCGCGCCGAGGTGACGCAAATCGATCTTGTGGACCAAACATTCACATGCGCGTACCGGGAAAGCCTCCAAAACGCGATCGACGACGCTGGCCAAAAATCCTAAAATATGAAAGGCTTGTCGCCTTGACGTGAGAACAAGCTTTATCAGCGGGAGGCAGGATCGGCTGCTCGGTGCCGCGCTCGGGCTTTCGCTCGCGCTGCACGTGGCGCTGCTCGCGGTTCATTTCAAATTTCCCGCGGGCCAGCGTCCTAGATCCGAGGTCGCCCCTCTGGAAGTGGTTCTCGTCAATGCCAAGACCCGCTCGCGTCCGGTAAAGGCCGAGGTCCTTGCGCAGTCGAACCTCGATCGCGGCGGGAACGTCGATGAGCCTCGTCGCGCGAAGACCCCGTTGCCGGTCACCGAGCCGCGCGCACCCGGCCGGGATTTCGCCGATGCGCAGCGCCGCCAGCAGGCGCTCGAATCGCGGCAGCAAGAGCTTCTTGCGCAGATGCGCGCGGCGACAAGCACGGTGCCGGCGGCCGCGCCGCGCGAGCAGGGCACCGAAGCGCCGGGCGCGCAGCCGAACGGCCGCGACCTTGCCGACCTCGCGCTCGCGGCGATGCGGCTTCAGGCGCAGATCGACCGGCAGATCGACGAGTACCAGAAGCGGCCGCGCAAGCGCTTCATCGGCGCGAACGCGGGCGAGTACCGCTTCGCACAATACGAGGAAGACTGGCGCGTCAAGATCGAGCGCGTCGGCACGTTGAACTATCCGGCGGAAGCTCGCGGCAAGCTCTACGGCAATCTGCGCCTTACGGTATCGATCCGATCAGACGGCAGCGTCGAATCGATCGAGCTCGACCGCTCCTCGGGGCTCAAGGTGCTCGACGCGGCTGCATTCAAGATCGTGCGCATGGCGACGCCATTCGCCGCCTTCCCGCCCGACATTAAGCGCGATACCGATCTCTTGGTCATCACCAGGACGTGGTTTTTCGGCCAGGGCGACAAAATCTGGACTGAATAGCGCCATGAGCGACCGGTACGCGGTCATCGGAAATCCGGTCGCGCACTCCAAGTCGCCGGCGATCCACGCGGAGTTCGCACGGGCCACCGGGCAGGACATCGACTACGCCCGCATCGAGGCACCGCTCGATGGGTTCGCCGACGCAATCGCCCGTTTTCGCGCTGCCGGCGGCAAGGGCTGCAACGTCACGCTGCCGTTCAAGCAGGAGGCGGTCCGTATCGCCGGGCGACTGAGCGAGCGCGCCCGGCTCGCGCAGGCCGTGAACACCCTACGGTTCGAAGATTCGTTCGGCGACAATACCGATGGCATTGGCCTGGTACGCGACCTAGCTGGCAACATGGGCGTGGACCTGCGCGGCAAGTCGCTCCTCATCCTGGGCGCGGGCGGCGCTGCGCAGGGCGTCGCCGGGGCTTTGCTGGTCGCCGGCCTCCGGCGTCTGGTCATTGCCAACCGCACGCTTTCGAAGGCCCAGGCGCTGGCGGAGCGCTTTCCCGGCGTGCGCGCGCGGGGGTACCAGGCGCTGGCGGGCGAGCGCTTCGATGTCGTAGTGAACGCCACATCCGCCGGCCTCGCTGGCGAGTCGCCGGCGCTGCCCGCCGGACTTCTCGACGAGAAGACTGTCGCGTACGACATGGTGTACGGGCGTGACACGCCGTTTCTCGTGCAGGCGCGCGCTGCCGGCGCGCGTGCGGTCGATGGAATCGGCATGCTGGTCGAGCAGGCGGCAGAATCGTTCTTCCTCTGGCGCGGCGTGCGGCCCTCAACGCGTGCCGTGCTCGAGAAGCTGCGTGGCTCGTAGACGGTTTCGCCCACTCGTTTTCATATGGAAAGTGTTTTGCTACGGCATCGGCACGGCCGTGCTCGCGGTGGCCGCCGTGCAACTGTGGTTCCTCGCGCACCTCGTGTACTGGTCGAACTTCAATCCATCGTCCACCGCGTTCATGGAGCGCTACCTGGAAAAGCCGGGCGCCCGCGCGCGCCATGAATGGGCGCCGTACCACCGGATCTCCGAGCATCTGAAGCGCGCCGTAGTCGCGGCCGAGGATGCGAAGTTCCTCGATCACGAAGGCTTCGACTGGGAGGCGATCCAGGGGGCGATGCGCAAGAATGAGCAGCGCGGCAAAGTGGTCGCCGGGGCCTCGACCATCACGCAGCAGCTGGCGAAGAACCTGTTTTTATCGGGCAGCCGCTCGTGGCTGCGCAAGGCGCAAGAAGCCGCGATCACGTGGATGATGGAGCGCACGCTCTCCAAGCGCCGCATCCTCGAGCTGTATTTGAATTTCGCCGAGTGGGGCGAAGGCATCTTCGGCGCCGAGGCGGCGGCGCGCCATCATTTCGGCGTGCCGGCGGCGAGCCTCGGCCCCGAGCAGGCGGCGTGGCTCGCCGCGATCCTGCCCAGCCCGCGCCGCTACGACCGCGGCCGGCAGACGCCTTATATCGCCGGCCGCATCGCGACGATTACGAGCCGCATGACCGAAGCGCAGATCCCTTGAACGAAGACACACTGCAGCAAGTGCAGGACCTGCTGGAGGACGGCAAGCCGAAGCCCGAGTTGCACGCGCGGCTCGAGCGGCTGCACGCGGCGGATATCGCCGCGCTGCTGGAAGCGTTGCCACTCGAGGAGCGTCTCGCGGTCTGGAACCTCGTCAAGGCCGACCGCGATGGCGAGATTCTCGTCGAGGTGTCCGACGCGGTGCGCGAGTCGCTGATCGACGCGATGGATCCGCGCGAACTCGTCGCCGCGGCCGAAACGCTCGAGGCGGACGAGCTTGCCGACATCGCGCCCGATCTCCCGGAAAGCGTCATTGAGGAGGTGGTGCAGTCGCTCTCGGCGGAGGAGCGCGAGCGGCTGCGGGCGGCGCTTTCGTTTCCCGAAGGCGCGGTCGGGGCGCTTATGGATTTCGATCACGTCGTGGTGCGGGACGACGTGACGCTCGAAGCGGTGACGCGCTACCTGCGCCGCATGGACGAGCTCCCCGACCACACCGACCAGTTGTTCGTCGTCGACCGCGATCAGGTGCTCCAGGGGACTCTGCCGCTCGCCCGCCTCATCGTTTCGGATCTCGATCGCCAGGTGCGCCAAGTCATGCTGACCGAAAGCGTGAAGCTCTATCCGCAAGACCGCGCGGAGGATGCCGCGGGCGCCTTCGAGCGCTACGACCTCATCTCCGCCCCGGTCGTGGACGGTTCCGAGCGGCTGGTCGGCCGCCTTACGGTCAACGCGGTGGTCGACTACATCCGCGAGAAAAGCGCGGAGTCGCAACTTGCCGAAGCCGGCCTGCGCGAGGAGGAAGACCTGTTCGCGCCGGTGCTCGACAGCTTCAAGAACCGCTGGGCCTGGCTCGCACTGAACCTCGTCACTGCCTTCATCGCGTCCCGCGTAATCGGCATCTTCGAGGACTCGATCGCGAGTCTGGTGGCGCTCGCCGCGCTGATGCCGATCGTCGCCGGAATCGGCGGCAACTCCGGCAATCAGACCACCACGATGATCGTGCGCGCGCTGGCGCTTGGCCAGATCCATGGCGGCTACTGGCGAAAACTGCTTCGCAAGGAGATGGGCGTGGCGCTCTTGAACGGCGCCATCTGGGGGACGCTGCTCGGCGCGATGGCGTACATGTTTTACGGCAACGTTGCGCTCGGCGGCGTGATGGCGCTCGCGATGATGCTGAATCTGCTCCTTGCGGCCACCATGGGGGTGTTCATTCCGTGGGTCCGCGCCCGCCTGGGTCGCGATCCGGCGGTCGGCTCTTCCGTGCTCATCACCGCCTGCACCGACTCCGGCGGCTTCTTCATCTTCCTGGGTCTCGCTACGCTTTTCCTCGTCTGAACGCCTCGCGCGCGGCGGCGAGCGTCGCCTCGATCTCCGCGGCGCCGTGCGCCGCCGACACGAAGCCCGCTTCGTAAGCCGAGGGCGCAAGGTAAACGCCGCGCTCGAGCATGGCGTGGAAAAACCGGTTGAACGCTTCGCGGTCGCACTGCATCACCTCCGCGAACGTCGCCGGGGGCTGCACACGGAAATAGAGGCCGAACATGCTGCCGATGGATTGAGCCGAGAACGTCACGCCCGCTTTTATCGCCTCCGCTGTGAGACCGTCCACAAGCGCACGCGTTGTGGCCTCGACTTTCGCCTGTACTGAAGCAACCGCCTTCAGCGTGGCGAGGCCGGCCGCGACCGCCACGGGATTCCCCGACAGCGTGCCCGCCTGATAGACGGAACCGAGCGGCGCGAGTTTCTCCATGATTTCGCGCCGCCCGCCGACGGCTGCGAGCGGCAGGCCGCCGCCGATCACCTTGCCGAGCGTGGTGAGGTCCGGGCGGATGCGCAAGCGCGCCTGCGCGCCACCGGCAGCGACGCGAAAGCCGGTCATCACTTCGTCGAAGACGAGGACGGCGCCATGGCGCGTGCATTCCTCGCGCAACGTCTCGAGAAACCCCGGCACAGGCAGCACGAGATTCATGTTTCCGGCCACCGGCTCGACGATGACGGCGGCAATCGCGTGGCCGCGCTCGGAGAACAGGCGCCGCACTTGCTCGCTGTCGTTGTAATCGAGGACCACCGTAGCGGCCGCCACTTCGACCGGTACGCCCGCCGAGCTCGGGTTGCCGAATGTGAGCGCGCCAGACCCCGCCTTCACCAGAAGCGAGTCGGCATGACCGTGATAGCAGCCCTCGAATTTCACGATCAGGCTTCGGCCGGTATAGCCCCGCGCCAGCCTGAGAGCCGTCATGGTCGCCTCCGTGCCCGACGAGATCAGGCGCACGAGCTCCATGGACGGCACGCAGCGGCAAAGGAGCTCGGCGAGCTCGATCTCCGCTTCCGTCGGTGCGCCGAAGGAAAGCGCGCGTGAGGCGGCTTCCTGCACCGCTTCGACGACCGCGGGGTGGCCGTGTCCGGCGAGCATCGGACCCCAGGAGCCGACGTAGTCGATGTAGCGCGTGCCGTCCGCGTCCCATAGATGAGGACCGGAAGCGCGCTCGAAGAAAACCGGCGTGCCACCGACGGCGCGAAACGCGCGCACCGGCGAGTTCACGCCGCCGGGAATGCGCCGCTGGGCGCGCTCGAAAAGCTCTGCGCTCTTCTTCATCTGAAAAGGCTCCGGTATTGGCTTGCGCGCGCCGCGATGTCGGGCGCATCGAAAAGATCACTGATGACGGCGAGGAGATCGGCGCCTGCGCGGACGAGCGCGGGCGCGTTTTGGACAGTAATGCCGCCGATTGCGCAGCGCGGCACGCCGAGGTCGTGTGCGAAAAGCTCAAGCGGCGCGCGCACCGCGCCCGGCTTGGTCGAAGACGGATATACGCTGCCGAAGGCGATGTAGTCCGCGCCAGCGCGTACCGCAGCGCGCGCTTTGTGGATGTCAGCGTAGCAGGACGCGCCCAGGATCTTTCCCGAGAGCTTGGCGCGCGCGGCGGCGAGGTCGCCATCATCCTTGCCCAGGTGTACACCGTTCGCACCGACGGCGAGCGCGATGTCGAGATCGTCGTTCACGATGAAGGGCACTCCATAGCCGCGGGCGAGCGCGGCAAGCTCCTTCGCCTGCAGGAGCCGCTTGTCCTTGGCGAGATCCTTGTTGCGGTATTGCAGCATGGCCACCCCGGCTTTCAGCGCGATTTCCACTTTGGCCGTGAGAAGAGCGGTATCGGCAAGGTCCGGCGTAATTGCGTAAAGGCCGCGCATCATCAACGCTGGAAGAACCGGTTCGGGATAGCCTGCCCAGCGCCGGGGCTGAAGGCATTGCTGAGCGTGCGCCAGGTGAAGTCCTGCGCGGCGGCGACGGCCTCGGGAACGTCGCGTCCGTGCGCGAGATGAGCCGCCACAGCTGAGGCAAGCGTGCAGCCGGAGCCGTGGTAGCTGCCGGGCAGGCGCGGCCAGCGGTCCTCGCGCACCATGCCGCCCGTATCGTGCAGCTGGTTCGCCACATCTGCGGTCTTCGCATGCGTGCCGGTGAGAAGCACGTAGCGGCAGCCGCGCTCGAGCAGGGCACGCACGCCGCCGAGCTGTCCGGCCTCGAGCGTGTTGGGCGTTACTACTGTCGCACAGGGCACGAGC
>JAICPQ010000027.1 GCA_025929745.1 Burkholderiales bacterium
CGAGCCAGCCGAGCAGGAGCGGCAGCGACGCGACGAACGCAAGCGCGACGAAGATCACGCTGTACCAGAGGAAGGGCAGGACGTTCTTCAGGCAACCGGCGAAGCTGCCCTTCATCGCCTCGACGGCGCCGTGGCCATGAAATACGACGAGCGGCGCCGCGAACCAGATGGCCATCACCACGGGGACGAGGAGCGCCATCGCGACCAGCATGGCGAGCACCATCGTCATGCCAGCCGCCACGGCGCCCTGCGGGTCGGCGCCCATCATGGTGAACATGCCCACGCCCATCACCAGCCCGACCGCCAGCATGATGACGACGCTTGCGCCGAGATAAAGCGCGCCGATTCCGACGAGCGCCCCGGTGCGGCTGCGGAAACCCGCGAAAAGATGGCCGACCTCCAGGTCGCCTCCGCTTTCGAGCGCTTTGCAGCCAATCACGATGCCCGCGGCGAAGACCGGGCCGAAGAGTGACAGCGCGAGACCGCCCACCACCGGTATGAAAGCGGCGGCGAGCATGATCGCGACGAGCAAGAGCGCGATCCCAATCCAGATTCCCGGCTGGCGCCTGAAGAGATGCCAGCCTTCGGCGATCCAGGCCCAGCCATGGCCGACCGGCCGCGCCTGGCCGCCGGGCACGTAGTCCGCATCGAGCGCAACCGTTTCGTCGGCCACGGCTGCCTTCGGCGCGGCATATGGATTCATCACTGTCATCAGCCCCCCTTGTCCTTCAAGCGCACGCGTACCGTTGCAATGGCTTTCGCGACCAGCGAGCCATCCTCGTTCGTCGCTTCGCCTTCCACGAAACTCATGCTACGCCCGTCCTTGAGAACGCGCGCGTCGGCCATAAGGCGCGCGCCGCTGCCGCCGCCGATGAACGAGATGCTCATGTCGATGGTAATGACTCCGACCGACTCCGGATGCAGCGTGCGCGCCGCCGTGCACACGGCCACGTCGAGCAGCGACATGATCGCCCCGCCGTGCACGGTGCCGAGGCTGTTGGTCATCTGCGGCTCGATTGGCAGCGACAGGCGTGCGCTGCCCTGACCGAGCGCGTCGGTCTGAATCTTGAGGTGCTGGAGAAACGGGATCTTCTTCTGGTACTCGCGCGCGAAGTCGACGTTCATACGATGGTCGCGCCTCCATCCACCGCGATCGCCTGGCCGGTGATGTGGCGCGATGCTTCGGAGGCGAGCAGCACCGCGAGCCCTTTTAGGTCCTCCTCGCCGCCGAGCCGGCGCGTTGGCGTCCATTCCTGGATCAGTTTCCCTGCAGTTTCCAGCGTGGCGCGCGTCATTTTGGAAGGAAAGAAACCGGGACAGATCGCGTTCACCGTGATGCCGTGCACGCCCCACTCGGCGGCAAGCTGCCGCGTGAGACCGACGACGCCGTGCTTGGTCGCGGTGTAGGCGGCGGTCGGCGCGAAGCGCGGATCCTGGCCGAGCAGGCCGGCCACGGAGGCGACGTTGATAATGCGCCCCCATTTCGCCGGAATCATCGACTTCGCCGCGATGATCTGCGTGAGCACGAAAAGTCCGCTCAGGTTTACGCTGACCAGCTTGTCCCACGCCTCCAGCGGATGCTTCTCCGCCGGCGCGCCCCAGGTCGCACCGGCATTGTTCACGAGGATGTCCACGCTTCCGAACGTCTTGAGGATCTCGTCGGCAACCGGCGCGATCGCTTCGCGCTTCCCGATATCGCAGACGAACGCTTCGGCGTCCACGCCAAGCTTTTTCAAACGGGAACGCGCTTCGTCGAGTTCGTCTTTCTTTCGTGCGGTGATCGCTACCTTCGCGCCCATCTCGCCCAAGGCCTCGGCAATCTGCAGACCGAGTCCGCGCGAGCCGCCGGTGACCAGCGCGACGCGGGTGGAGAGATCGAGCAGTGTTTTCACTCCCATGCGCCGAATCCTATACAACCCGGTAGATCAGGTGTTGTGCCCTAGAATCGGGTGCATGACGACCCTCGTCATGTTCTCGGGCGGGCTGGACAGCACGGCGATGCTGGTGAAGCTCCTCACGGGGAGCGCGGGGGAGCTGCGCGTGCATCACATCCGCATGGCGAACAAAGAGGGACGCGAGCGCGCCGAGAGCCGCGCGGTCGAATCGATCCTCGCGTATGCGCGCGCGCGGTATCGTGCGTTCCGATATTCGGAATCCGGGCTGGATTTTTCGCAGCTGGAGGCGATCCCCATCGACTATGTCTCGATCGCCTACGTCGCCTGCCAGGTGGCGATCGATACCCCCGGTTGCAACCGCATTGCCATCGGCGCGCTCGCGACCGATACAGACATCGCGAACCGCAGCGCCCGGCAGAAGCGGGTCTTCGATGAGATGTATGCTTGCTACCGCGCGCGCAAGCTCGGCGAGCCCCGGGTGGAGTGGGTCTACCCGGTCTTCCATACGCCCAAGGCGGACCTGGCTGCGGCTCTGCCGCGGGAATTGGTGGACCTGACGTGGTCCTGTCGCAGGCCCGTAAATGGCTTCCGTCCCTGCATGGTGTGCAAGGCATGCAGGGCAAGGGAGGGCTTGCGCGTCCCCGCGGGGCCAGCCGAGAATCGGGCTTCATAGGGGGAGGGGGCGCCATGAGGTTGAGGCGGAACGATGGCCGCATACTCATCTACAGCCACGATTCGTTTGGCCTCGGCCATTTGCGTCGCTGCCGCGCCATCGCGCACTCGCTTGTCGAGAATTTCAAGCAGCTCTCGGTCCTGATCCTCTCGGGCTCGCCGATCATCGGCAGCTTCGACTTCCGCGCGCGGGTGGACTTCGTGCGCGTGCCCGGCGTGATCAAGCTGCGCAACGGCGAGTACACCTCGCTCAACCTGCACCTCGACATCCGCGAGACGATGTCGATGCGCGCCTCGATCATGCAGCACACCGCCGAAGAGTTCGCCCCCGACGTCTTCATCGTCGACAAGGAACCCGTCGGCTTGCGCGGCGAGCTGCTGCAGACCCTGAAGACGCTCAAGCGTCGCGGCACGCGCATCATCCTCGGCCTGCGCGATGTGATGGACGAGCCGCGCCTTCTGGAGCCGGAATGGCAGCGCAAGAAAGCGCTGCCCGCGCTGCGCGAGTTCTACGACGAAATCTGGGTCTACGGACTGCCGCAGATCTGCGACCCGCTCGAAGGCATCGTGCTTCCGGAGACCGTGCGCAAGAAAATGGTCTATACGGGTTACCTGCATCGCGAGGTTTCTTCGCAGGGTGCGCCGCCGCGGCTGCCGGAAATGGCGAATAGGCCGTTCCTGCTGGTGACCACGGGTGGCGGTGGCGACGGCGAAGGCCTCGTCGAGTGGGTGCTGCGCGCCTACGAGCACGATCCGCTCTTGCCGTATCCGGCGCTCCTCGTGCTCGGGCCTTTCATGCAGGCCGAGCGTCAGGCGGAGTTCATGGACCGCGCGGCGAAGCTGAAGCGCGTCGACGCGATCACCTTCCACGGTCACCTCGAAGCGCTGGTGGCGCGCGCGGCGGGCGTCGTGGCGATGGGCGGCTACAACACGTTCTGCGAGGTGCTATCGCTCGACAAGCGGGCACTCATCGTGCCGCGCACCAAGCCGCGCCTCGAGCAGTTCATCCGCGCTTCGCGCGCCGCGGAGATCGGTCTGGTGAGCATGCTGAGCGACGATGGCACACACGACCCTGCCGTGATGGCCGCGGCGTTGCGCGCGCTGCCGCGCCAGCAGCGACCGTCGGACGTGGTGGTGCCCGGGCTGCTGGAAGGCCTGACGAACGTCTCGCGCCTGGTCGCGCCCTGGATCGAGCCGGCGCAAATGCCGGCGCGCGCCAGCGTGGCCCGCATCCGATAGCTTTTTTGCGGGTCGGCGTGCGGGTCGCCTTCATACTCAAGGGCTATCCCCGCCTCTCCGAGACGTTCATCGCGCAGGAGATCGCGGCGCTCGAACGCCGCGGCCTCGACATCCTCATCGTCTCGCTGCGCCGTCCGACCGATGCGCGGCGCCATCGCCTGCACGACACGATCCGCGCCCGGGTGCTCTACCTGCCGGAATACCTGCTGCTCGAGCCGCTCCGCGTACTGCGCGCCTGGTGGAAAATCCGACAGATTGCGAGCTACGCGAGCGCCCGGCGTCTCTGGCTGCGGGACCTTGCGCGCGACCCGACGCCCAATCGCGCGCGCCGCTTCGGCCAGGCGCTCGTACTCGCGGCGGAGCTGCCGGAGGACGTGAAGCATCTTCATGCCCACTTCCTGCATACGCCGGCGTCGGTGACGCGCTACGCTGCGGCGCTGCTCGGCCTGCCATGGACCGGCTCGGCGCACGCGAAGGACATCTGGACCACGCCCGAGTGGGAAAAGCGCGAGAAGCTCGCGTCTTGCGAATGGCTCGTCACCTGCACGCGCGCCAATCGCGAGCATCTCGCGGCGTTGGCGCCGCCCGGCAAGGTCGAGCTCCTCTATCACGGCATCGACCTCGCCCGCTTTCCCAGGAATGCCGCCATTGGTAGCGCGCGCGACGGCTCGTCCGAACCGGTCGTGATTCTTTTGGTCGCGCGCCTGGTCGAGAAAAAAGGCACCGAGATCCTGCTCGAGGCGCTTGCGCGCATTTCGCCGGCGCTTCAGTGGCGCTTTGTCCACGTCGGCGGCGGCCCGCTACTCAAATCCCTTCAAGGCCGGGCGGCGCGACTCGGCATCGAGGAGCGAGTGACCTGGCGCGGCGCGCTCACTCAGGACGAGGTCCTCGCCGAATATCGAAAAGCCGATGTCTTCGCGCTGGCGAGCCGCATCGCGCGCGACGGGGATCGCGATGGCCTGCCCAACGTGATCGCGGAAGCGCAAAGCCAGGGGCTCGCCTGCGTGGCGACGCGCGTCTCGGCAATTCCCGAGCTCGTGCGCGACGGGCAGACGGGCATTCTGGTGCCCGAAAACGACGCCGAAGCGCTCGCGCGTGCGCTCGAGTCGCTCATCGCTGATCCGCCGCGGCGCCGCGCGCTCGGGCAGGCGGCGCAGACGCGGGTGCGCGAAGGCTTCGCGCTCGAGCCGAACATCGACGCGCTCGCACGCAAGTTCGGCGTCGGCTCCGGTGCGCATCGCGTTCTACGCACCGCTTAAGCCGCCGACGCACGCCACGCCCTCGGGCGACCGGCGCGTGGCGGGGCTGCTCCTGGATGCGCTCGAGCGCGTCGCCGACAAGGTAGAGCTCGTCTCGACTTTCCGCAGCTTCGACGGCGACGGCGACGCCGCGCGGCAGGAAGCGCTGCGCCGCCAGGGCGAGCGGCTCGCGAGACGCATGATCGAGCAATGGCGCGCTTCGCGGCACACGCGCCCCGACGTCTGGTTCACCTATCACGTCTACTACAAGGCCCCTGACTGGCTCGGCCCGACGGTGAGCGAAGCGCTCGGCATCCCGTACGTGATCGCGGAGGCGTCGTATGCGCAGAAGCGCGCGGCCGGCCCCTGGGCGATCGGACACGAAGCCGCGGCCGACGCGATTGGCCGCGCGCGCCTCGTCATCGCGCCCTCGCGCGATGATCTCGCCGGGCTGGAGGAGGTCGTGCCGAAGGCCCGCCTCGTGTACCTGCCGCCGTTTCTCGACATGACGCCCTACCAGGCCGCGGCCAGAGAGCGCGCCGCGCATCGGGCAGATCTCGCGAAAAGCCACGGACTTGATGCCGCCGCGCCGTGGATCGTGGTCGCCGCCATGATGCGTGCTGGAGACAAGCTTGCTTCGTACCGCGCGCTAGGCGCGGCGCTCTCCGAGCTCAACGATGTTCAGTGGGAGCTCCTTGTGGCGGGCGACGGTGCCGCGCGCGACGAGGTACGAGCGGCGCTGCCGCGCAGGAGCGCCTTCCTCGGCGCGCTCGGCACGAGGGAGCTCGCCGAGCTTTACGCCGCGGGCGACGTCTATGCGTGGCCAGCCGTGAACGAGGCGTACGGCATGTCGATGCTCGAAGCGCAGGCGGCCGGCATGCCGGTGGTTTCGGTCGCGAAGCGCGGTGTGCCTGACGTGGTGGTGCACGGCCGTACCGGCCTGCTTGCCAAGGAAGAAATCAGCGCGCTGCTTCGGGAACTGCTCTTGGATGGCGAGAGAAGAAAGCTTTTGGGCCGAAACGCCGCGACCTTCATCGCCGCCGAGCGCAGTCTCGAAGCCGCCGCCGGCCGTCTGAAAAGCCTGCTGGCGGCGCTATGACGCGGCTTGCCCTGCTGCGCCATGCGGACACCGCATGGAGCGTCGAGGGGCGCATCCAGGGCCGGCGCGATATTCCGCTGTTGCAAACCGCGACCGTACCGTTTCCGGAGGCCTGTCGTGGCATGCGCGTCGTTACGAGCCCGCTCCAGCGCTGCGTTCAGACCGCGACTCTTCTCGGCGCTGAGGATGCGCCGCGCGAGCCGAGAATCGTGGAAATGGACTGGGGCGAATGGGAAGGCGAGCGCCTGAGCGACTTGCGAGAGCGGCTCGGCGACGCCATGGCGCTCAACGAGGCGCGCGGCCTGGATTTCACCCCGCCGGGCGGTGAGAGCCCGCGTATGGTGCTCGACCGCGTTCGGCAATGGCTTATAGAAGTATCAGTGCCCACGCTCGCGGTCACACACCGTGGAGTCATCCGCGTCATTCTCGCCGCCGCTACCGGCTGGGACATGCGCGGCAAGCCGCCGGTGAAGCTCGACTGGCGCGCGGTGCACTTGTTCGAACTGGACGAGCGCGGCCGTCCGCAGCTCGCGTGAAGGTTTTCATGTATGTGCAGCACCTGCTCGGCATCGGGCACCTGAAGCGCGCCGCGACGCTCGCGCGCGCCATGAGGAGCGCCGGCTTCGAACTCACCCTGGCGAGCGGCGGCGCGCCGGTGGCTGGCATCGAGGTGCACCAGCTGCCGCCCGCATCCAGTCCGGATTTCAAGCAGCTCCTCGACGAGCACGGCAAGCCGGTGGACGACGCCTGGAAGGAACGGCGCACCGCGGCGCTCATCAATGCCTGGCGCCGAAGCCATGCGGACGCGCTCATCGTCGAGCTCTTTCCGTTCGGACGGCGGCAAATGCGCTTCGAGTTGATTCCGCTCCTCGAAGAAGCCAAGGCTCGGCTCGTCGTCTGCTCGGTCCGCGACATATTGCAGCCGAATCCGGCGCGCGAAGAGGAAGCGCTCGAGCGCTTCGAGCGCTATTTCGATCGGCTCCTCGTGCACGGCGATCCCCGCGTCGTGCCGTTCGAGCGCAGCTTCACAAATACAAACCGGATCGCCGAGCGCCTTTTCTACACTGGGTACGTTGTCGACGAACTCCCCACCGGCGGAAACGCTGGTAGCGGTGAAGTGCTCGTCTCATGCGGCGGGGGCGCTACGGGAGGGAATCTGCTTGAGACCGCGATCGCCGCGCGGCCGCTCACCCGGCTCCATGACCGACCGTGGCGCCTGCTCGCCGGCGTCAATGCTTCCGTAGCTCGTACTCGCGACGGCGTGATCGTAGAACGTTCGCGCGATGATTTTTCCCTGCGCCTCAGGAACTGCTTGGTATCGGTGAGCCAGGCGGGTTACAACACCGTCATGGAGACCTTGCAGGCAGGCGCGCGCGCGGTGCTCGTGCCGTTCGCTGCGGGGACCGAGGAGGAGCAAACCATTCGCGCCCAGCTGCTCGCGGAACGCGGCCTTGTGCACGTCGTGGAGGAGAGCGCGCTTACGCCCGCGACGCTCGCCGCCGCGATCGATCGCGCCGTCCTCGCGCCGCGCCCGGCGCCGCATGCGATCGCGCAGTCCATCGCGCAGTCCATCGATTTGGGCGGCGCCCGATGCACGGCGGAGCTCATGCGCGAGTGGCTCAAGTGACCTGGGAGGAATTCGAAGCCGAGATTGCCCGCCGCGGCGGCGCGAAGTTCTGGTGGCGCGATGACGATGCCGCCGCCGCTTCACCGGAGCTAAGACGGGCACTCGCGCTTTCGCGCACCTGCGCAGTTCCGCTCGCGCTCGCCGTGATACCGGAAGCGGCCGAGCCTGCGCTTTTCGGGCTTTTGCACGAACGCATCACGCTGCTGCAGCATGGCACCGACCACCGCAATCGCGCCGCCCCTGGTGAGAAGAAGACCGAGTATCCAGCGGCCGAGCCGATCGAGGCGGCGCTCGGGCGGGTGTCCGACGGCTTCAGGCGCTTGAAGACCTTCGCCGCGGAGCGTCTCTTGCCCGTTCTCGCGCCGCCGTGGAACCGCGTGCGCAAGGATCTGTTGGACAGCCTGCCGGCGGTCGGCATCCGCGGCGTGACCCTGTACGGCCCGCGCATGGGCGCCCTCATTCCGCAGGTCAACACCCATGTCGACATCGTGGCTTGGCGGCGTGGGCGGCGATTCATCGGTGAGGATGAGGCGCTGCGGCTCGCCGCGAAGAACCTTTCGGACGAGCCGCTCGGCTGGCTTACGCACCATGCGGTGCACGATGAGCACGCCTGGCGATTCCTCGAGCGGCTTTTCAAGGTCCAGGGCGTGCACTGGCTCTCGGCAGCCGAAGCCTTCTCGTATACTGGTCTCAAGAATGGCTGATCTGCTGACGGTCCGGGACCTTAAGGTCTATCTCGACGTCGATGCGGGGACCGTGAAGGCGGTCGACGGCGTTTCGTTCCGCATTCCCGCGGGGCGGACCGTCGCGCTCGTGGGCGAGTCGGGCTCGGGCAAGTCGGTTGTCGCCCAGTCGATCATGAGCATCCTGCCGCGCATCGCGCGCATCGAGTCCGGCGAGATCATCCTGCGCGATCCGGAGGCGAAGCGCGAAGTGGACATCTCACGGCTCGACCCCGCGGGCCGCACCATGGAGGACATTCGCGGGGGACGCATCTCGATCATCTTCCAGGAGCCGATGACGGCGCTGTCGCCGCTGCACACGATCGGCAACCAGATCGGCGAGGCGCTCGCTCTCCATCGTCCCGAGATCGACAAGGCCGGGCGCAAAGCAGCGGTGATCGAGATGCTGCGCCGCGTCGGCTTTCCGGATCCGGTGAAGGCCGAGCACACGTATCCCTTCGAGCTCTCCGGCGGGCTGCGGCAGCGCGCGATGATTGCGATGGCGCTCGTCTGCCGTCCGGCTCTCCTCATTGCCGACGAGCCGACCACCGCGCTCGACGTGACCATCCAGGCGCAGATCCTCCAGCTCATCCAGAACCTGCAGGCCGAGTTTGACATGGCCGTGCTCTTGATCACGCACGACCTTGGCGTGGTGGCGAACATGGCCGATGAGGTCGTGGTCCTGCACCGCGGCCGCGTCATGGAGTCCGGAACCGTCTCGGACATCTTCCGCGATGCGCGCCACCCGTATCTGCGCGCATTGCTGCGCGCGGTGCCGCGTTTCAACATGGCCCCCGGCGAGCGCCTCACGCCGATCCGCGAGGTGCAGGTCAGCGCCGACAGCCTGATCACGGCGGAAAAACGAAACGCGTCCTCGGGCACGCTCCTCCAAGTCCGCAACCTCGCGAAGCGCTACACCATCCGCAAACGGTCTTTCCTGGGAGCGCAGAGCGCCGGCGAGCTCCTGGCGGTGGACGACGTGAGCTTCGACGTGCAGGCAGGCGAGTGCGTGGGCCTCGTCGGTGAGTCGGGCTGCGGCAAGACGACCACGGCGCGCATGATCCTGCGCTCCGTGACGCCCGACGCCGGCACAATCCATTTCAAGGACAGGGACGTGCTCGCACTCAAGGGCGAGCAGCTTTTCGAATACCGAAACCAGGTGCAGTTTGTGTTCCAGGATCCGTTCAGCTCGCTCAACCCGCGCATGACGGCGTACGACATCGTGAGCGAGCCGCTCGTCATCCACGGCGTTGGCGACGCGGACGAGCGCTTCGCGCGCGTCAAGGAGCTGATGGGCCTGGTCGGCCTGGACGTGCGCCACCTGCGGCGCTATCCGCACAGCTTCTCCGGCGGCCAGCGCCAGAGGATCGGCATCGCGCGAGCGCTCGCCCTTGGCCCCGAGCTCCTCATCTGCGATGAGCCGGTTTCGGCGCTCGACGTCTCCGTGCAGGCTCAGGTGCTGAACCTGCTCGTCGATCTGCGCAAGGCGCTTGGCCTCGCCTACCTCTTCATTTCGCACAACCTGGCCGTGGTGAACTACGTCGCCGACCGGATCGCGGTGATGTGCGCCGGGCGCATCGTCGAGCTGGCGCCGTCGGCGGAGCTCTTCCGAAATCCGGTTCATCCGTACACGCGAGCGCTGCTCGCCGCGGTACCCGCGCCCGATCTCGGCCGCAAGCTCGACTTCGACGCGCTGATGGAAGGCAAGGCTTCCGACCCCGCGGCATGGCCAGCGGAATTCCGCATCGCCGAGGGCCTCCGGCCATCGATGCAGGACATCGGACGGGGCCACCTGGTGCGAGCCGCATGAGATTCCTCTTCCCGCTCCTCTTTGTGCCCGCCCTAGCGCTCGGCCAGAACTTCGTCGAGCCGCCGATGCTACGGCTCGACGTGAGCACGGGACGGCTGCCGCCGACCGAAAAACGGCTGCCCCAGCCGCCGCTCGTCGTGCGCATGGACGAGCCGGGCAAGCACGGTGGCGCCCTGCACAGCCTCGTAGGGCGCAGCCGCGATACCCGCCTACTGGTTGTTTACGGCTATGCGCGCCTCGTCGGCTACGACCGCAACCTGGAGCTCGCTCCCGACATCCTGGAATCGTTCGAAGTCCAGGAAGGGCGCATTTTCACCCTGCGGTTGCGCAAGGGTCATCGCTGGTCGGACGGGCATCCGTTTACCGCTGAAGACTTCCGCTATTACTGGGAGGACGTCGCGAATAACAAGGAGCTCTCGCCGGCCGGGCCGCCGCGCGACCTCCTGGTGGACGGCGAGCCGCCGAAGTTCGAAATCCTGTCCGATACCGTTCTGCGCTATACCTGGCACAAGCCCAACCCGCACTTCCTGCCGCGCCAGGCCGGCGCTTCGCCGCTTTTCATCTACCGCCCGGCGCATTATTTGAAGCCGCTCCACAAGAAGTACTCCGAGAAAGTGCGCAAGGCCGAGGCCGACGGCACGGCGAAGCGGCGCTGGTCGGCGGTGCATAACCGTGCCGACAACCTTTACGAATCGGACAATCCGGATCTGCCGACGCTGCAGCCGTGGATGAATACCACGCGCCCGCCCGCCGACCGCTTCGTCGCGGTGCGCAATCCGTACTTCCATCGGGTGGACGAGCGCGGCCAGCAGCTCCCCTATATCGACCGCTTCGTGCTCGCCGTGGCCGACCCCAAGCTCATTCCGGCGAAGACCGGCGCCGGGGAAGCGGACCTGCAGGCGCGCGACGTGCATTTCAACAATTACACGTTTCTCAAGCAGGGCGAAAAACAGAACGGCTACCGCACGCTCCTCTGGCGGCCGGGCAAGGGTTCGCACTTCGCGCTTTTCCCGAACCTCAACACCAAAGATCCGGTGTGGCGGCAGCTTCTGCGCGACGTGCGCTTCCGGCGAGCGCTTTCCCTGGGCATCGACCGCTCGCTCGTGAACCAGGTGCTCTATTTCGGCCTCGCGATCGAGTCGAACAACACCGTGCTGCCGCAGAGCCCGCTGTTCCGCGAAGCCTATCGCGACCGCTGGGCGCGCTATGACCGCAAGGCGGCCATCCAGCTCCTCGAGGAGATCGGACTCAAGAAGGGGAGGGACGGCGTTCGCCGCCTGCCCGACGGCCGGCCGCTCGAAATCATCGTCGAGACCGCCGGAGAATCGACCGAGCACAGCGACGTTCTCGAGCTCATCCGAGAGACGTGGCGCGAGGTTGGCATCAAGGTGTTCACCAAGCCGTCGCAGCGCGAAGCGTGGCGCAACCGCATCTATTCCGGCGAGACGGTGATGTCGGTGTGGGGCGGGATCGAGAACGGACTCGCCACGCCGGATACGAGCCCCGACGAGCTCGCGCCGATGAGCCAGACGCAGCTCCAATGGCCGAAGTTCGGACAGTATTTTGAGACCGGCGGCAAATCCGGAGAGCCGGTCGACATGCCGGAAGTCAAGGAGCTGCAGCGGCTTTACGAGGTCTGGATGAGCGCAACGTCGCGCCGCGAGCGCGAGCAGGCGTGGCACGCGATGCTCGCGTTGCACGCGGAGCAGCAGTTCACCATCGGCGTTGTCTCCGGCGTACCGCAACCAGTGGTGGCGCGCGACACGCTCATGAACGTTCCAGAGCGCGGGTTCTACAACTGGGACCCGGGGGCGTTCTTCGGAATCTACCGACCCGACACGTTCTGGTTCCGGTAATGCTGCGTTACACGCTGCGGCGAATGTTGATCATGATCCCGACGCTGATCGTGATCAGCTTCGTCACCTTCGTGATCATCCAGCTGCCGCCGGGCGACTTTCTCTCCAACCAGATCGCCGAGCTGCAAAGCCAGGGCGACAAGGCAGCGATGGAGAAAGCCGAGTTCCTGCGCAAGCAGTACGGGCTCGACAAGCCGTTCCTCGAGCAGTACGCGATCTGGATCGGCGTGTGGCCGGGGGAAAACGGCTTCTCGGGCCTCATCCAAGGCGACCTCGGCTGGTCGTTCGAGCATGATCTGCCGGTGAAGGAGGTGGTCGGCGATCGCCTCTTGCTTTCCTTCATCCTGAATTTCTCCGTGATCCTTTTCACCTGGGCGGTCGCCTTCCCGATCGGCTTCTACTCGGCGACGCGCCAGTACAGCTGGGGCGACCACGGCCTCACCTTCCTCGGCTACGTCGGCCTCGCCACGCCGAACTTCCTCTTCGCGCTCGTGCTCATGTACTTCGCGAACGTCCAGTTCGGCCTTTCGGTGGGCGGCATCATGGCCCCGGAGTACCTCGGACAGCCGTGGAGCATCGGCAAGGCGCGCTCGGTGCTCGAGCACCTGTGGATCCCGGTGATCGTGATCGGCACGTCGGGCACCGCCGGCATGATCCGGCGCCTGCGCGCAAATCTGCTCGACGAGCTGCAGAAGCCGTACGTGGTGACCGCGCGTGCGAAGGGCATGCCGCCCTTCGGCCTGCTCGTGAAGTACCCGCTGCGCATGGCGCTCAACCCGTTCATCGCCGACATCGGCAACCTTCTGCCGAGCGTGATCTCCGGCTCCGCGATCGTCGCGGTGGTGCTGTCGCTGCAAACCTCGGGCCCGATGCTGCTCGAAGCGCTGCGCAGCCAGGACCAGTACCTCGCCGGTTCGTTTCTGATGTTCCTGTCTCTCCTCACCGTCATCGGGATGTTCATCTCCGATCTGCTGCTCGCCGCGCTCGACCCGCGCATCCGTCTCACCGGCGGCGTGGCCAAATGAACCGGGCGGTTGGGGCTTCGAAGCTCGAGCACTACGTTTCGGACGAGCCCTTCGAGCCGCACGCCGTTGAAACGCTCACGCCGGAGCAAGAGCGCTTTTACCGCGCGTCTCAATGGCAGATCATGTGGTGGAAATTCCGCCGCCACCGCATTGCGGTCATCGCCGGCATCATCCTTCTCGCCTTTTACGCGTCCACGCTGGTCAGCGAGTTCATCGCGCCGTACGACCTGCACACGCGCGACACCAACCATATCTACGCGCCACCGCAGCGGGTGCACTTCTTCGATCAGGGCCGCTTCGTCGGGCCGTTCGTCTATGGCTACGCGATGCGCCTCAACATGGAGACGCTGAAGCGCGAATACGTCGTCGACCTGAACGCGGTCTATCGCCTTCGCTTCTTCTGCCTCGGCGACAACTATGAGTTCTGGAGCCTCATCCCCGGGCGATTTCATTTCGTCTGCCCCGCGGAGAACGGCACGCTCTATCTCCTCGGAACCGACCGCCTCGGCCGCGACCTCTTTTCCCGCATCGTCTACGGCACGCGCATTTCGCTCACCGTGGGCCTCTTCGGCATCGCGGTGAGCTTCCTCATCGGCATCACGCTCGGCGGCATTTCCGGCTACTACGGCGGCTGGGTCGACAACGCGATCCAGCGCTTCATCGAAATGGTGCGCTCATTCCCCGAATTGCCGCTGTGGATGGCGCTTTCGGCAGCTCTGCCGATTAACTGGAGTCCGATCCTCGTTTACTTCGGCATCACCATCATCCTCGGCCTTCTCGACTGGCCGGGTCTGGCTCGCGCCGTGCGCTCCAAGTTGTTGGCATTGAGAGAAGAGGATTTCGCGACCGCTGCGGTCCTCATGGGCGCAAGCCCGGCGCGCGTCATCCGCAAGCACCTGCTTCCGTCCTTTACGAGCCACCTCATCGCCTCGGCAACCCTGTCGGTGCCCGCCATGATCCTCGGCGAGACCGCGCTATCGTTTCTGGGTCTGGGTTTGAGACCGCCCGTGACCAGCTGGGGCGTGCTTCTCAACGAAGCGCAGAACATCAACGTCGTGGCGCTCTACCCCTGGCTCATGCTTTCGGTGGTTCCAGTCTTCATCGTCGTCCTCGCCTTCAACTTCTTCGGTGACGGCCTGCGCGACGCCGCCGACCCCTACAGCTCCGTCGCCCGAACCTGAAAATCGGGGTCAGAGCCCGATTTCCGATTCGGGGGTGCTTGGCTCGACTAGCCGGCAAACGCGTACAAACGCCATTCGCCCGGCACGCCTTTGAGCGAATGCACGCCGCGCTCGGCGAACTGGAGGCCCGAACCGGCGACGAGGTCCTTCACGGTCTGCGAGACGAGGATTTCACCGGGCTCAGCCTTGCTGGCGACACGCGAGCCGGTGTGTACCGCGATGCCTCCGAGCTTGTCGCCGATGATCTCGCACTCGCCGGTATGGATGCCGGCGCGCAGGTCGATGCCTTGGGCGCGTGCGCGCTCGCGAACTGCGGCTGCGCAACGGATGGCGCGCGCCGGCCCGTCGAAGGCGGCGAGGAAGCCGTCGCCGGCGGTGTCGATCTCACGCCCGCGGTGCTCGCGCAGCGTTTCCCGGACCATGGACTGGAAACGCTCCAGAACGTCGCGCCACTTGCGGTCGCCGAGCGCCGCGGCGCGCTCGGTGGACTGGACGATGTCGGTGAACTGCACGGTGGCGAGCACGCGTTCGGGCTCCGCGGCCTGGCGCCGGCCGGTGAGGAAGAGCTCCACCTCGTCGAGAATCGCATCCCCGTCGCCAATCCAGAAGATGTGATCGACGCCGGGAAGCTCGATAAGCCTCGCGCCAGGGATGTGCCTGGCGAGATAGCGCGCGTGCTCCACGTCGATCACCTTTTCGTCCACGCGGTGCAGAATCAGCGTCGGCACTCTCACCGAAGGCA
>JAICPQ010000246.1 GCA_025929745.1 Burkholderiales bacterium
CGCGCCTCAATCTCGGCATCCGGCGCCGTCTTGCGCCGCTCATGGAAAACGATTTCGAGCGCATCAAGCTCATGAACAGCCTGCTGCTCTCGATGCCGGGCTCGCCGATCATCTATTACGGCGACGAGATCGGCATGGGCGACAACATCTACATCGGCGACCGCAACGGCCTGAGCACGCCGATGCAGTGGAGCCCGGACCGCAAAGCGGCGTTCTCGCGCTGCGATCCGCAGCGGCTCTATCTGCCGCCGATCATGGACCCGATCTACGGCTTCGAGTCGGTGAACGTCGAGGCGCAGCAGCGCGACCCGGCGTCGCTTCTCAACTGGATGAAGCGCATCCTCGCCACGCGCAAGGGCGCGAAGGCGTTCGGCCGCGGGTCCTTGAGCTTCCTGCGGCCGGGAAACCGCAAGATCCTCGCGTACCTGCGCGAGCTCGGCAACGAGGCGATCCTCTGCGTCGCGAACCTCGCGCGCACCGCGCAGCCGGTCGAGCTCGACCTGAAGCGCTTCAAGGGCCGCGTGCCGGTCGAGATGCTCGGCCGTACCTCCTTTCCGCCGATCGGCGAGCTGCCGTATCTCCTCACGCTGCCCGCGCACGCCTTCTACTGGTTCCGGCTTTCCACCGACGCGCCGCCGCCGGCCTGGCACCAGGACATGCTCGTGTCCGAGGAAGCGCCGGTGCTGGTTCTCTTCGACTCGTGGATGAGCCTGTTTCGCGACAAGGTCGTTCCCTGGCGCATCGGCATGGCCGAGCAGCTGCGCGCGCGGCTCGAGAACGAGATCCTGCCCCGTTTCATCGCCGCGCAGCGCTGGTATGCCGCCAAGGGCGAAGCCATCCAGAAGGCAGCGCTGGCCGACTCGGTGATCTGGGACGTGGGCGGCTTGAGCTGGCTCGTCGCCATGGTGCAGGTGAACGAATCGCGCTACTTCCTGCCGCTCGCGCTCGGCTGGGAGGAGGACGAGGAGCACGTGCGCGCGCTTGCCGCCGGCACGGTGGCGCGCGTGCGCCAGCAGGCGAACGTCGGCGTCCTGGCCGACGCGATCGCGGACGAAGGTTTCTGCCGCCATGTGGTGAAAGCGATCGGCGCCGAGAAGAGCCTGGCCACCACGAACGGCGCGCTGCGCTTCACTCGCACCAAGGCCTATGCCGGCCTGGTGCGCGACGATTTGGCGTCGGTGCAGCTCGGCGCGCTGCACACCCAGAGCACGAACACTTCGGTGCAGATCGGCGATCGCCTGTTCCTCAAGTGCTACCGGCGGCTGCGCGCGGGCATCAACCCCGAGTTCGAGATCGGGCGCTTCCTGACCGAGGTCGCGCACTTCCCGCACTGCGTGCCGCTCGCCGGCGCGGTCGAGTACGTGTCGAAGCACGAAACCTCCACCGTGGCGCTCTTGCAAGGCTACGTCGCGAACCAGGGCGATGGCTGGGGTTACACGCTCGCATATCTGGAACGCGCGCTGGAGGCGCCAGTGGTACGGGGCGCGGACTCCAAGAGCGTGCACGGCTCCTACCTGGCGCTCATGCAGACCCTCGCGACGCGCACCGCCGAGCTGCACCGCGCCTTCGCCATCCGCTCCGGTGATCCGGCGTTTGAGCCCGAGCTGCTCAGCGCAGAAGACGCGGAAGCCTGGAAGGCCAAGGTGCGCGGTGAGGCCAACGAGACCTTCGCCATGCTCGAGAAAAGCACGGCCGAGGGCGCGCGCCAGCTCGCCGCCCGGCGCGGGGAGGTGCTCAAGCTGATCGACGCATGCACCGCGCCCAAGGGGCCGGCGCTCAAGACGCGACACCACGGCGACTACCACCTCGGGCAGGTACTCATCGCCAACAACGATTTCATGATCATCGACTTCGAGGGCGAGCCTTCGCGCCCGCTCTCGGAGACGCGGCGCAAACACTCGTCGCTGCGCGACGTGGCTGGCATGCTGCGTTCGTTCAGCTACGCCAAATGGAGCGTGCGAGCGCAGGCCGGGGCCAAGGACACGGTTGCGCTCGACGCCTGGGAGGCCGACGTGCGGCGCGCTTTCCTCGCGGCTTATGCGGAAGCGACGAAGGGTAGCGGGCTCTATTCGAGCTTCGCCGACGTGGCGGGGCTGCTACGCCTCTTCGAGCTCGAGAAGGTGCTGTACGAGCTGCGCTACGAAATCAATAACCGCCCGAACTGGATGCACGTACCGGTGTCGGGGCTTGCGGGAATATTGGGAGGCTGACAATGAACGAGATCGACTGGTCGCTGGAACCGGTGCGCGGCTTGTTGCTGCGCGTGGGGGAGATGCTGCCGCGCGTCCTCATCGCCATCCTCATCATCGTCCTGGGATGGATGCTGGCGAAGGCGGTTCGCTTCGCGATCGTGAAAGGCCTGCGCGCGGTCAACTTCAACGTGCTTACCGAGCGCGCGGGCATGGATTCCTTCCTCCGCGATGGCGGCATCCGTGCCGACACCACGCAGATTCTCGGCCTGCTTTTCTACTGGCTGGTGGTCCTCGCCTCTCTCGTGATCGGCTTCAACCTGCTCGGCCTCGAGTACATCACCGATCTCCTCGGGCGCGTGCTGTGGTTCCTGCCCAAGGTGATGGTGGCGCTCCTCATCCTCGCCTTCGGCGCGTACTTCGCGCGCTTCATCGGCAACGCGGTCGTGGCCTACTGCCGCAACGTGCACCTCCAGGACGCCGACGTGCTTGGCCGCATCGCGCAATACGCGATTCTGGCCTTCGTCGTGCTGATCGCGCTCGACCAGGTCAACGTCGGCGGCGAGATCGTGCGGCAGACCTTCCTCATCGTCCTCGCGGGCATCGTGTTCGCGCTCGCGCTCGCCTTCGGCCTGGGCGGCAGGGAGTGGGCCGCCGAAATGCTCGAGCGATGGTGGCCGCGCCGCAGGAAACCATGAACTTTCCTCAGCGGCTGCAGACCGCGCATTCGATGCCCTTCGGCGCCGAAGTGCTGCCGCAAGGCGGCGTGCGCTTCCGTTTTTGGGCGCCGGCGGCGAAGCGGGTCGATGTCGCGTTCCCCGGCAACCGCATGGTGCCGATGCAAGCGGCCGGCGGCGGCTGGTACGAGCATGTTGAGATGCAGGCCGGGGCTGGCACCCTGTATCAATATCGGATCGACGGCGAGCTTCTCGTCCCCGACCCCGCTTCGCGCTTCCAGCCGCGCGACGTCGACGGGCCGAGCGAGGTGATCGCGCCGCGCGCTTATAAGTGGAGCGATCACGGCTGGAACGGCCGGCCGTGGAACGACGCGGTCATCTACGAGCTGCTCGTCGGCGCGTTCACGCCGGAAGGGAAGTACAGCGGGGTGGCGAAAAAGCTCGGCGTGCTGCGCGACCTCGGCATCACGGCGATCGAGCTGATGCCGCTCGCGGATTTTGCCGGGAGGCGCAACTGGGGCTACGACGGCGTGCTGCCCTATGCGCCGGAGTCGGTTTACGGGCGTCCCGAGGACCTGAAGGCGCTCGTCGACGCGGCGCACGCCGCGAACATGATGGTGTTCCTCGATGTGGTCTACAACCACTTCGGC
>JAICPQ010000038.1 GCA_025929745.1 Burkholderiales bacterium
GCCGAAGTCGTCGGCAGCCTGACGCCGGGCCAGGCGCTCGTCGGCGTCGTGCATCGCGAGCTCGCCAAACTGATGGGCGAGGCGAATGTCGCGCTCGACCTCGCCACGCAGCCGCCGGCGATCGTGCTGATGGCCGGCCTGCAGGGCTCCGGCAAGACGACGACGTGCGGCAAGCTCGCGCGCCTTCTCGCGCGGGAAAAGAAAAAAGTCGCGCTGGTCTCGTGCGACGTGTATCGCCCCGCGGCGATCGAGCAGCTGAAGACTGTTTCCGCGCAAGCCGGCGGGCAGTTCGTCGCGTCGGCCGTAGGCGAGAAGCCATCCGACATCGCGCGCCGCGCGGTGGAATACGCGCGCACACACTACATGGATGTGCTCATCGTCGACACGGCGGGGCGACTCGCCATCGACGAGGAGATGATGCGCGAGATCGCCGAGCTGCACGCCGCGCTGAAGCCGGTCGAGACGCTGTTCATCGTCGACGCCATGCAGGGGCAGGACGCGGTCAACGTCGCGCGCGCGTTCAACGAGCGCTTGCCGCTCACGGGCGTGATCCTCACCAAGCTCGATGGCGACGCACGCGGCGGCGCCGCGCTCTCGGTGCGCCATGTGACTGGCAAGCCGATCAAGTTCGCTGGCGTGGGGGAGAAGCTGGACGGCATCGAGCCGTTCCACCCGGAGCGCATGGCGGCGCGCATTCTCGGCATGGGCGACATCCTTTCCCTCGTCGAGGAGGCGCACGCCAAGATCGACCTCGAGGAAGCGCAGCGCGTCGCCGAGAAGGTGAAGAAGGGCAAGGGCTTCGACCTGGAGGACTTCAAGCAGCAGATCGCGCAGATGAAGAAGATGGGCGGCGTCGCCTCGCTCATGGACAAGCTGCCCGCCCAGCTCGTCGGACAGATCGATCCGGCGAAGCTGCAGGACGAGACGCAGTTCAAGCGTATCGAAGGCATCATCAACTCGATGACTCCGGCTGAGCGCCGCAAGCCCGAGATCATCAAGGCCTCGCGCAAGCGGCGCATCGCCGCCGGCGCCGGCGTCCCGGTGCAGGCCGTGAACCAGCTGCTCAACCAGTTCGAGCAGATGCAGAAAATGATGAAGATGATGAAGGGCGGCAACCTGCAGCGCATGATGCGCGGGATGAGGGGCATCCTGCCCGGCATGCGCTAGGTGCGCGCTCGCGCCGCCATCGCCGCGGCGACGGCGCTCAACCTTCCTTTCGGCACGCTGTACGCATTCAGCGTGTTCCTGAAACCGCTCGAAGCGCTGCTCGGGGTCGGGCGCGCCGAGCTGAGCTTCGTGTTCGGGCTGGCCACCGTCACGCTGACCGGCGCGATGGTGGCGGCGCCGAGCGTCTACCGCAGGATGGCGCCGTGGGCGATCGCGCTCGCGTGCGGCGCGTGCGGCGCCGGCGGTCTTTTTCTCGCCGCGCGTGCGACGACTTTTGCCGAGCTCGCGCTGGGCTACGGTGTTCTCTTCGGCATCGGCGCCGGCATCGGCTTCATCGTCGTGCATCAGGGCGTAAATCAGACCGTCACCACTCGCCGCGGACTTGCCAACGGATACGTGGTGAGCCTCTACCCGCTGGGCGCGATGCTCGGCGCGCCGCTTTTCGGCTGGACCATTGCAGAGTTCGGCATCCGCGCGACGCTCGGCAGCCTGGCCGTTGCGGTTTTCGCCGGGTGCGCGCTCACGGCATTCCTGCTGGGCGCCACCGACATCCGGATGCACGATGCAACAGAAACCGCCGAGCCGGGCGATGCACGGCGCTCGACGTTCTACCTCCTCGCAACGGTGTTCTTCCTCGCCGCGGCCGCCGGCCTCATGGTGATGAGCCAGGCGGCCGGCATCGTGCAGGCTTACGGCGCCGGCACCGCGCTTGCCGTCGCCGCGACCGCTTTCATCACCGGAATGGTCGGCGCGGCGCGCATCGCCGGCGGCTGGCTCACCGATCGCTACGCCATCGCGCGCGTTGCGATGGGCGCGCAATTCTTTGCCTTCATGGGGGCGGCGATCCTCAGCCTGTGGCCCGGCCCGTTGGTGGCCGTCGGCACGCTGGCGATGATCGGCGCGGGCTACGGCATCATTTCCGGCGTCACGGCGGCCGCGATCGCGCGCTACTGGCACAAGAACGCTTTCGGCCGCGTCGCCGGCCGGCTTTACGTCGCCTGGTGCATCGCTGCGATCACCCTGCCGGTGGTGGCCGGCTGGGTCTACGATCGCACCCAAGGCTACGCCGCCGCCGTGTGGATTGCGGGCGGCCTCAATCTCGTCGCCGTCGCCTTCGCCGCGCGCCTACCAAAGCCCTGATTTCTCCCTTATAATCCGCGCCTTTTCGCGGTTTGCGGAGCATTCCCCATGGTAGTGATTCGACTGCAGCGCGGCGGTGCGAACAAGCGGCCGTTCTTTCATGTCGTGGTGGCCGATTCGCGGCGCGCGGCGGGCAAGAAATTTATCGAGCGGCTTGGGTTCTACGACCCGAAGGCGCCGCAAGGCCGCGAGGCGCTGCGTGTGAACATGGAGCGCGTGAAGCACTGGACCGGCAAGGGCGCGCAGCTCTCGTCCACGGCGGCGCGGCTCGTAAAGCAGTTTGCCAAGAAGGCCGCCTGAGCTCATAGAGATGGGCCGCGTCGCCGGCTCGTACGGCGTGCGCGGATGGGTGAAAGTGGACGAAGCGCAGCAGGCGCTTCTGCGATGTGCGAGCTGGACGATCGGCGGCAAGGAATATCCCGTCGAGGAAGTGAAGGAGCACTCGGGCCGGCTGCTGGCGAAGCTGGGCGGGCTGGAGAGCCGCGAAGCGGCACTGAAGTTGAAGGGCTCGACGGTTCATGTGAGGCGCGAGCAGATGCCGGCGCCAGACGCGGGGCACTACTACCTCGCCGACTTGGTGGGCCTCGAGGTCGTGAACGAGCGGGGCGAGGCGCTCGGCGTGGTGAAGCGCTGGCTTTTCAACGGCGCGCAGGACGTGATGGAAGTCGAAGGCGAGAAGGCACGCCTCATCCCGTGGACGCGAGCGGTGGTCCGCGAAGTGGATCTGCAAAGAAGGCAGATCCATATCGAGTGGGGGGCGGATTGGTGATCCGCTTCGACGTGGTGACGCTGTTTCCGGAGATGTTCGCGGCGATTACCGCTAGCGGCATCACGAGCAGGGCGCTGGACGCGGGGTTGTACTCGCTGACGACGTGGAATCCGCGGGATTTCGCCGCGGACAGGCACCGGACTGTCGACGAGCGGCCGTATGGCGGCGGGCCGGGAATGGTGATGCTGGCCGAGCCGCTGGAGCGCGCGCTGGACGGAATCAGGCTGGCGGGAGGGGGAAGGGTGATCTACCTCTCACCGCAGGGAAAGAAGCTCGATCACCGCAGGGTTTTGGAATTTGCGAAGCAGAGTTCGCTGACCCTGTTGTGCGGAAGGTATGAAGGCGTGGACGAGCGGCTGCTCGAGCGCCGGGTCGACGAGGAGATTTCCATCGGCGACTTCGTGCTATCGGGCGGCGAGATCGCCGCGATGGCGCTGGTCGACGCGGTGGTGCGCCAGCTGCCCGGCGCGCTCGGCGACGAGAACTCGGCACTGGAGGAGTCGTTCGCGGACGGGCTGCTCGATTGCCCGCAGTACACGCGGCCCGAGGTGTACGCCGAGCGCCGGGTGCCCGAAGTTCTGATGTCCGGGCACCACGAGAACATCCGGCGCTGGCGGCTGAAGCAGGCGCTGGGAAGGACCTGGCTGCGGCGGCCGGATCTGCTGGCGGTGCGCACGCTGACCAAGGAAGAGGAACGGCTGTTGGCAGAATTCAAGCGGGAGCGATAAACATGGATCTGATCAGGACACTCGAGCAGGAAGAGATCAAGCGCCTCAAGAAGGAGGTCCCGGACTTCTCGCCTGGCGACACCGTGATCGTCAACGTCAACGTGGTCGAGGGTGAGCGAAAGCGCCTGCAGGCGTTCGAGGGTATGGTGATCGCGAAGCGAAACCGCGGCCTCAACTCCTCTTTCATCGTCCGGAAGGTGTCCTCGGGCGAAGGCGTCGAGCGCACCTTCCAGACCTTCTCGCCGCTCATCGCCTCGATCGAAGTGAAGCGTAAGGGCGACGTGCGCCGCGCGAAGCTCTACTACCTGCGGGCGCGCTCGGGCAAGTCCGCGCGCATCCGCGAACGCACGGGCGGCGAGGCCGAAACGCCGCAGGAGTAAAATGGACTGATGCGCCGCGAAACGGCTGCCATCAGCCCCGTCACCGAAGTCGTCCAGGCGATCCGCGCCGGCGAGATCGTCATCCTGGTCGACGATGAAGACCGCGAGAACGAGGGCGACCTCGTTTTCGCTGCCGACTTCGTTACGCCCGAGAAAATCAACTTCCTCGCCAAGCATGGGCGCGGGCTCATCTGCATGCCGATCACCGAGGAGCATGCCGCGCGCCTTGGCTTGCGGCCGATGGTCGAGCAGAACCGCTCCCGGCACGGCACGAACTTCACCGTGTCGATCGAGGCCGCCGAGGGCATTGCCACCGGCATCTCGGCGCACGATCGCGCACTCACCATCAAAGTGGCCTGCGCGCGCGACGCGAAGGCCGAAGACATCGTCCAGCCGGGGCATGTCTTTCCGCTCGTGGCGCATCCCGGCGGCGTGCTCGCCCGCGCCGGCCATACGGAGGCGTGCTGCGACCTGGCGCGCCTCGCAGGGCTCGCGCCGGCCGCGGTGCTGTGCGAGATCATGCGCGACGACGGCACGATGGCGCGGCTCCCCGACCTCCTCGAGTTCGCCGTCGCGCACAAACTGAAGATCGGCACGATCGCCGACCTGATCGAATATCGCAGCCGCACCGAGTCGCTCGTGCAGCGCACCGGCGAGCGCGATGTCGAGACGCCGTGGGGCCCGTTTCATCTCGTGTCGTACCGCGATCGCACCGTCGACGCGCTGCACCTCGCGCTCGTGCTCGGCAAAGTGGAGCCGAAAGCAGAGGTCCTGGTGCGGGTTCATGAGCCGCTCTCGATTCTCGACCTTCTCGACGCCGGCGCGAGCACGCACTCCTGGGCGGTGGGGGAAGCGCTGCGCGCGATCCAGCAGGCTGGCGCCGGGGTGATGGTCTTCATGAACTGCAACCAGGACGAAGCGCGCGCCCCGAACACAGCGCGCAGCCTGGACTTGCGGCTCTACGGCATCGGCGCACAGATCCTGCGCGACCTCGGCGTCGGCAAGATGCGCCTCATGGCCGCGCCGAGAAAGATGCCGAGCATGGCGGGCTTCGGCCTCGAAGTAACCAGCTACATGCGGCGGTAAAGGCCATGCGACTGGGCATCGTCGCCAGCCGTTTCAACGAGGAAATCTGCGCGAAGCTGCTCGAGCGTGCGCGCGCGCAAGCCGAGAAGCTCAATGCCCAATGTACGGTGGTGAGCGTAGCGGGCGCGCTCGAAATTCCGCTCGCGCTGCAGTGGATGGCCCAGTCCGGCCGCTTCGATGCGCTGGTCGCCCTTGGCGCTGTGATCCGCGGCGACACTTACCACTTCGAGGTGGTGGCGAACGAGTCGGCGCGCGGCGTGATGGAAGTAATGCTGGATTTCGGCCTGCCCATCGCGAACGGCATCCTCACCACCGACGACGAGGCCCAGGCCAATGCGCGCCTGGAAAAGGGCGCCGAAGCGGTGCGCGTGGCGCTCGAGATGGCGAAGCTGAAGGGCCGCATCCATGAAGGGTAAGCGCGGCGCGCGCGAAGTGGCACTGCAGGCGCTCTACGCATGGCAGCTTTCCGGCGGCGACCCGCTCGAGGAAGCGCGCGCCAACGAGCACTACGAGAAAAGCAGATTCCTCGAGGAGCTGGTGGGCGGCGTGCGGCAGCGTGCCGGCGAGCTCGAGTCGCTGATCGCGCCGCACCTCGATCGCGAGTTCGCCAAGCTCTCGCCCGTCGAGCGCGCGATCCTTTACATCGGCGCCTACGAGCTCGCGCATCATCCGCAGACGCCGTTCAAGGTTGTCTTGAACGAGGCGGTCGAGCTCGGCAAGAGCTTCGGCGCCTCCGAGGGCTACCGGTTCGTGAACGGCGTGCTCGAGAAGATCGCGCAGGCGCTGCGTCCTGACGAAGTGGCGCGCTCGCGGAACCTCGCCTGAACGAGTTTGAGGTAATCCGGCGCTACTTCTCGCGCGCCCCGAAGCGCGCGTTGCTCGGCGTGGGCGACGACTGCGCGCTCCTGCGTCCCGACGCCGGGTTCGATCTCGCGGTAACGACGGACATGCTGGTCGAAGGGCGCCATTTCCTTCCGGACGCGGAGGCGCGCGCGCTCGGCCACAAGGCGCTCGCGGTGAATCTGTCAGACCTCGCCGCCATGGGCGCGACGCCCCGCTGGGCCACGCTATCAATCGCGCTACCGTCGGTCGACGCGGACTGGCTCGAGCGGTTTTCCGCCGGCTTCTACGCGCTGGCCGAGCGCCACGGCGTGGATCTCATCGGCGGGGACACGACGCGCAGCGAACGCCGCACGCTGAGCGTTACGGCGATCGGCGAAGTGCCGCCCGGGCTTGCGCTCCAGCGTTCCGGCGCGCGCGAGAACGACGATATCTGGGTATCCGGCGAGCTGGGCGGCGCCGCGCTGGCTCTCGTGCATCCGGAGATCGCCGAGGCGGCGAAGCGGCTGCATTTCCCGGAGCCGCGTGTCGAGCTTGGCGAGCGCTTGCGTCGCCTCGCGCATGCCGCCATCGACGTCTCCGATGGCCTCGCCGGCGACCTCGCGCATATCGCGGAGCGCTCCGGCGTTGCCGCTACCCTGGAATATGAGGCGATTCCGCGACCCGCGGCGTTCCGGCGACTGAAGAGCCCCGAGCTCGAGCGCAACTGCGTGCTCTCCGGCGGCGACGACTACGAGCTCCTCTTCACGGCGCCGCGCGCGCATCGCGCCGAACTCGAGGCGCTCGCCAGCGAGCTGGAAATCGCGCTCACCGTAATCGGCGCCACTTCGGCCGGCGCCGGCATCACGGTGCTCGACGGGGCCGGCAAGCCTATGGCGCACCGCGGCGGCTTCGACCACTTTCGCGATCAGCGATGACGCTGCGCCCGGGGTTTGCCTTCTCTCATCCGGCGCACGCGATTGCGCTTGGCTTCGGCGCCGGCCTCGCGCCGGTCGCCCCCGGCACCATGGGCACCTTGCTCGGCTGGGCCATCGCTTCAGCGCTCGCCGACTTATCGCCCGCGCTGATGCTCGGCCTAGTTTTCTTCTTCTTTGCCGTCGGCCTGTGGGCTTGCGACGTCACCGGCCGCCATCTCGGGGTGAGCGATCACAGCGGCATGGTGTGGGACGAAGTGGTCGCCTTTCTCCTCATCCTCGCGATCATTCCAGCGCAGCCCGCCTGGCAGCTCGCGGCATTCGTGCTGTTTCGCGCGTTCGACATCCTGAAGCCACCCCCGATCCGCCATTTCGAGCGCCGCTACGGCGGCGGCTTCGGTGTCATGTTCGACGATCTGGTCGCGGCGGGGTATACCCTGCTCATTCTCGCCGCGGCGCAGCGTTTTTTCGCGTGATGGAAAACCTAGCGAAAACCGTCGGCGAGCGCCTGAAGGCTCGCGCGCAACAGCTCGTCACCGCCGAGTCCTGCACCGGCGGCTGGGTCGCACAAGTCGTGACGGCGGTCGCCGGATCCTCGGCCTGGTTCGAGCGCGGATTTGTCACGTACTCGAACTCCGCCAAGCAAGAACTGGTCGGCGTGCGCACGGAGACACTCGCGCGCCATGGCGCGGTGAGCGAGGAAACCGCGCGCGAGATGGCGCTCGGCGCGCTGGCGCGCAGCAAGGCGGATGTCGCTGTCGCCGTGACGGGGGTTGCGGGCCCGTCGGGCGGTAGCCCCGAGAAACCGGTTGGAACCGTGTGCTTCGCTTGGGCCGACCGGCGGGGCGCGCGCAGCGAGACGCGGCATTTCTCCGGCGACCGCGAGAGCGTGCGCCGGCAATCGGTCGTCCATGCTCTCGAAGGGGTATTGCGCACCCTTGACGCGGGCTGAGCCCGGCCATACATAGAAGCATGAGCTCAGTGCGCCCGGCCGCCGTTGCCGGCATGTTCTACCCGGTCGATGCCCGCAGGCTCGCCGCAGAGCTCGACGATCTGCTCGGCGCTGCAGCCGAGCCATCGCCACGCCTCGGGTACCCCAAGGCGCTCGTCGTTCCGCACGCCGGCTATATTTATTCCGGGCCCGTGGCGGCGCGCGCCTACGACGAGCTCGTCCCGGCGCGCGGCCTCGTCAAGCGCGTGGTGCTGCTCGGCCCGACGCACCGCGTGGCGATGAAGGGCCTCGCCGCCTCGAGCGCGAGCGCGTTCGCCACGCCCCTCGGCGCCGTACGCATCGACGCCGAAGCTTTCGCCCTGGTGCGCGGTTTGCCGCAGGTCGTGGTGAGCGACGCGGCGCACGCGCTCGAGCACTCGCTCGAAGTCCAGCTGCCGTTCCTGCAGAAAATGCTCGGCGATTTCGCGCTCGCGCCGTTCGCGGTCGGCATGGCGAGCGTGCGCGAAGTGGCCGAGGTGCTCGAGCGGCTCTGGGGCGGACCGGAAACCCTCATTGTCATTTCGACTGATCTTTCGCACTACCGCTCCTACGAGGAAGCGCGCGCCATCGACGGCGCGACGATCGAGCGCATCGCACGCTTCGCGACCGATCTGGACCACGACGAAGCCTGCGGCGCGACGCCGCTCAACGGTTTGCTCGCCACCGCGAAGGCGAAGCGCCTTGGCGTGAAGCTCCTTTCGGCTTGCAACTCGGGCGACACCGCGGGCGACAAAGGGCGCGTGGTCGGTTACTCGGCGTTCGCGCTTTACGAGATCTCGCAGGACGAAGCCGGACGCACGCTGCTCGCCATTGCGCGCGGCGCCATCGAAGCGAAGCTGACCGGGCGCGCGAGCGAACTGCGTTCCGCGCCCTGGCTGGAGCAGCCAGCGGCGACCTTCGTCACGCTGCTGAAGAACGGCGAGCTGCGGGGCTGCATCGGCAGCCTGGAGCGGCTGCGCGCCCTCACCGACGATGTGGCGCAGAACGCGCTCGGCGCGGCGTTCCGCGACCCGCGCTTCCCTCCGGTCTGCGCGGACGAGTGGCCTCAATGCCGCGTGGAAGTGTCGCTCCTTTCAACGCCGCAGCCGATTCACTTCGCCGGCGAGGCGGAGCTCGGCGCGCAGTTGCGGGCGGGCGAGGACGGCGTCATCCTCGAGGCCGATGGAAAGCGGGCCACGTTTCTACCCCAGGTTTGGGACGAGGTTCGCGACCCGCGCGCTTTCCTGGCGCAGCTCGTGCGAAAAGCCGGGCTGCCGGCCGAGACGCCGCTTTCCCGCTGCACCGTCTCCCGCTATCGCGTCGTCAAGTGGAAGGAATGAACGAGAGCTATCCCGGTCGCTGGTGGCACGCGCTGCCCGACGGGCGCGTGCAATGCGACCTGTGCCCGCGTGACTGCAAGCTGCACGAGGGGCAGCGCGGGCTTTGCTTCGTGCGCAAGATGGAAGGCGGTCGGATGGTGCTCACGACTTACGGCCGTTCCTCGGGATTCTGCGTCGACCCTGTCGAAAAGAAGCCGTTGAACCATTTCTATCCCGGCACCTCGATCCTCTCGTTCGGCACCGCGGGCTGCAACCTCGCCTGCAAGTTCTGCCAGAACTGGGACATTTCGAAATCGCGCGAAATGGACCGGCTGCAGGACGAAGCGAGCCCCGACACGATCGCGCAGGCGGCGCTGCGCCTGGGATGCAAGTCGGTCGCCTTTACCTACAACGATCCCGTGATCTTCGCCGAGTACGCGATGGACATCGCCGATGCCTGCCACGCGCGCGACATCAAGACTGTCGCCGTCACCGCGGGCTACATTCACGCAGAGCCGCGGCGCGAGTTCTACGCGAAGATGGATGCGGCCAACGTCGACCTCAAGGCGTTCACCGACGAGTTCTACTACAAGATCTGCGGCGGGCGGCTGCAGCCCGTGCTCGACACGCTCGTATACCTCGTCAAGGAGACGAGCGTTTGGACCGAGATCACCACGCTGCTCATTCCGGGAAAGAACGATTCGGACGACGAGCTGCGCGCCATGGCGAAGTGGCTGCGCGCCAACCTCGGTCCTGACGTGCCGCTGCACTTCACCGCGTTTCATCCCGACTGGAAGATGACCGATGTGGCGCACACGCCTGCCGCGACGCTCACGCGCGCGCGCGAAATCGCGCGGGACGCCGGCCTGAACTACGTCTACACCGGTAACGTGCACGACGAGTCCGGCGGCTCGACGTATTGCCCGTCCTGCGCGCACCCGCTGATCCGCCGCGATTGGTATCAAATCAATTCGTATGAATTGACCGACGCGGGGGCCTGCAAGCAGTGCGGCACGCAGATCCCGGGCCGCTTTCAGCGCTTCTCGAAGGCTTTCGGCCCTCGCCGCATTCCGGTTCGCCTGGCAGCTTGAGTCCCGGCTCGGGAACCTGGCTCGCTGCGCTCTGCACCAGCCGGGTCCTCGCCGCCACCTGGTTCGTCGCCTACTCGGCCGTGCTACCGCTCACGCAAGCGGCGTGGGGCATGAGCGCGAAAGAGGCGGGCATGGTGCAGGCAGCCTTCCACCTCGGTTACCTCACCTCGCTCTTCATCGTCGGCTTCATCGCCGATCACTTCGGCGCCACGCGGACGTACATCGGCACCGGCATAGCGGCGTGCCTGAGCCCGTGGGTTTTCGTTCTCTTTGCCGACGGCTTCTCGTCGGCCGTCTGGCTGCATGCGTTCACGGGCCTTTGCCAGGGCGGCACGTACACGCCGGCGCTCGCGCTCATCAACGACAACGTCGAGCGCTCGCGGCGCGGCCGCGCGATGGGTTACCTGATCGCCGGTTCGAGCGCCGGCTATGCCATCTGCCTCGGCGTCGCGGCGCTCGCGCTCCAGCTTACCGACTGGCGCGGCGCACTCGCGGCGGTGGCGGTGCTGCCGGTGGTTTCATGGATCACCGGCGTGCTCGTGCTGCGCGGCACGCCGAACATCGTGCACGCTCGGCCGGCCGGCGAATCCGTGCTCGCCTCGCTTCCGGCGGTGTGGCGCAACCGGCGCGGCATGCTGTCAATCTGGGGCTACACGTTCCATAACTGGGAGCTGCTGGGAATGTGGGCCTGGCTTCCGGCCTTTCTCACTGCGGTGCTTGTCTTTCACGGCAGCGAAAATGCCGCCACCTTCGCGCTCTCGTTCGCCGCGCTCACCTATGTGGCCAACATCGCCGGCAGCATCGTCGGCGGCACGATGGCCGACCGCTGGGGACGGCTGTCCACCATCCTCACCTGGTCGTGCGTCAGCCTCGCGCTGTCTTTCTCCATCGGCTGGCTGATCGCCGCGCCGATCGTCGTCGTCGTCGCGCTCGCGTGCCTCTATAACTTCGCCGGCATCGCCGATTCCTCGACGCACTCCACAGTCCTTGCCGAAAGCGTGCCCGCCCACTATCTCGGCGTCGCGTATGCCGTGCGCTCGGCAATCGGCTTCGGCGCCGGCGTCGTGAGCCCTGTGGTCTTCGGCTGGGCGCTCGACGCCTCGAACCGGTCGTGGGGCCTCGCCTGGGCCACCCTCGGCGTCGGCGCGCTGCTCGGCCCGGTTTGCACCTGGAAACTGCGCAAGTTGTGAAGCCCTTCTCCGAAGCCGCCGAGCGCAACCGCGCGCCGATCCTTTCCGTTCTTCAACGCGTGCTCGCGCAGCGCAAGCACGTGCTAGAAATCGGTTCAGGCACGGGGCAGCATGCCGCTTATTTCGCGCGCGAGCTTCCGCACCTCGTCTGGCAGGCGAGCGACGTAGCCGAGCACTTGCCGGGCATCCGCGAGTGGATCTCTTCTCCAGCGCCGATCGAGCTCGACGTCGACAAGGACTGGCCGCCGGTTGAGGCCGATGCGGTATTCAGCGCCAATACATGCCACATCATGTCCTGGCCGCAGGTCGAGCGCATGTTCCAGCACATCGAGGCAATGCCGGGCGTGAAAACACTGTGCATCTACGGCCCGTTCGGCTACGGCGGAAAGCATACGTCCGAAAGCAACGCGCGCTTCGACGCCATGCTGCGCGCACGGGATCCGGCGAGCGGGCTGCGCGACGTCGAAAAGATCGATGCGCTTGCGCAGCGTGCCGGCTTTTCGCTTGCCGAAGACAACGCGATGCCGGCGAATAATCGGCTGTTAGTCTTTCAGAAGTAGCTGAATCAGGGCAGAGGTGCTGTCCCAACGCTTGCCGCCGCGCGCCTCCAGGTGCGCCCAGAACTGGTCGACGAGCGCCGCGACCGGCAGGCGGGCGCCGCTTCTCCTCGCCTGATCGAGGCAGATGTTCATGTCCTTGCGCATCCACTCGATGGCAAAGCCAAAGCCCTCGACCTTCATTTCGCTCATGGCTTTCCAGCGGTTGTCCATCTGCCAGGTCTGCGCCGCGCCTTTCGAGATGACCGAGACGACTTTCTCCAGGTCGAGGTCGTTGCGCTTCGCGAACGCGAGCGCCTCGGCGAGCGACTGCGCGATTCCTGCGATGCAGAGCTGGTTCACCATCTTGGTGAGCTGGCCGGCGCCGGGGCCGCCGATCAGCGCGCACATCTTGGCGTAGACATCGAGCACCGGCTTCGCCCGGTCGAAGACCGCCTGGTCGCCGCCGCACATGATGCCGAGCTGCCCGTTGACCGCACCGGCCTGGCCGCCGGACACGGGGGCGTCGACGAAGCCAATGCCTCTCTCCTTCGCTTTCGCATGGACCTCGCGCGCCACCGTTGCGGAAGCGGTGGTGTGATCGACGAGGATCGCGCCTTTCTTCATGCCGGCGAGCACGCCGTTATCGCCGTGGACGACCGAGCGCACGTCGTCGTCGTTGCCGACGCACATCATGACGAGCTCGCAGTCCTTCGCCGCCTCGCGCGGCGTCGGCGCGTGCTTGCCGCCGTACTCTTTTGCCCACTGTTGCGCTTTCGCCGCGGTGCGGTTGTAGACGGTGACGTCGTGGCCGCCTTTCTTGAGCAGATGCCCGGCCATGGGATAACCCATGACGCCGAGGCCGAGGAACGCAACTTTCGCCATCTTTCTGTCTCCTAAGGGGTTTTGTTCGGCGTTGACACGGCCGCGTCAACCGCCGCACAATACTGAGCGTTTATACAGTATCCGGTGTTGGCCCAGCCCGTGCTGCCGCAGATGCCAACTCTTGAGAAAAGAAGAGGTACAGCAATGGATGACAACAAGTCTAAGGCATTAGCCGCCGCGCTGTCGCAGATCGAGAAGCAGTACGGCAAGGGCTCGATCATGAAGATGGACGCCGAGGCGATCAAGGACATCGAGGTGGTGTCCACCGGCTCGCTCGGCCTCGACCTCGCGCTCGGCGTCGGCGGCCTGCCGCGCGGCCGGGTGGTCGAGATCTACGGGCCCGAGTCCTCGGGCAAGACCACGCTCACGCTGCAGGTCATCGCCGAAACGCAGAAAGCCGGCGGCACCGCAGCCTTCATCGACGCGGAAAACGCGCTGGACATTACCTACGCCGGCAAGCTCGGCGTCAAAACCGAAGACCTGCTGATTTCGCAGCCCGACACGGGCGAGCAGGCGCTCGACATCTGCGAGACGCTGGTGCGCTCGGGTGCGTTGTCGGTGATCGTGATCGACTCGGTCGCTGCCCTCGTGCCGAGGGCGGAGATCGAGGGCGAGATGGGCGACAGCTTCGTCGGCCTTCAGGCTCGCCTCATGA
>JAICPQ010000228.1 GCA_025929745.1 Burkholderiales bacterium
ATCCGCATGACGAGGTCGCGGCCCTCGAGCTTCTGCAGGTCGACCGCGAGGCTCTTCTTGTTGCGGTTGAACACAGGGAAGAAGCCGGCCCCGGCCGCCTCGAGTCGCCGCGTATTGTCGCCGGCGAGCGGCTCGACCTTGATCACTTCCGCGCCCAGATCGGCAAGGACGAGCCCGCAGGACGGACCCATCACCATGTGCGCGAATTCGACTACGCGCACACCGTCAAGCGGCAGCACGAAATCCTTTGGGCAGTCCGGCGAGCGGCGTGTGGCCGTAGATCGGTTCTTCCGGGATGCCCTTCACGAGTACCTCGCGGGCTCGGAATAATTGTTCGAGCGAGATTCCCGTCGGCACGCCCATGCTTTCGAACATGAAGACGAGGTCCTCGGTGATCACGTTGCCGCTCGCGCCCGGCGCGAAGGGGCAGCCGCCGAGGCCGCCCATCGAGCTGTCGAAGTGCCGCACCCCTTCTTCGTACGCCGCAAGCGCATTCGCAAGGCCGAGTCCGCGGGTGTTGTGAAGGTGGGCGGCTTCCAGCTTGGCGCCGATTTCGTTCTTCACTCTCCTGAACACCCTTCGAATCTGCGCGGGGTTCGCGTAGCCCACGGTATCGGCGAGCGCGACCCCGTCGCAGAACTCCGCGAGCTTCGCGGCGATGCGCACCACGTCGTCTTCCGGCACGTCGCCCTGCATCGTGCAGCCAAAAGCGGTGGACACGGCGCCTTCGATCTCCACGCCGGGATGCGGGTACCGCGCACACTTGCGCACCTCTTCGACCATCTGCTCGGGCGTCATGCGCACATTGGATTCGCTGTGCAGGCGGCTCGCGGAGACGGGGAAGGTGACCTTGTGCGCGCCGGCTTCGAGCGCACGCTGGAAACCTTTGAGGTTAGGCGCAAGCGCCACGACCTTTACGCCCGGCAGGGTGCGCGCGTACTGCACCACTTCGCCGGTATCGGCCATCGCGGGGATCAGCTTGGGCGGCACGAAGGAGCCGACTTCGATTTCCTCAACGCCGGCCGCAGCGAGAGCCGAGATCCATGCTTTTTTCGCGTCCGTAGGCATGAGGTGCTTCGCGTTCTGCAGGCCGTCGCGCGGGCCCACTTCGCAGATATGGACCTTTCTCATGTGCGGATTCTATTCTCGATGGCGCCGATCGCGACACCGCAGGCCACCGCGCCCGCCGCGAAGGCGAGGAGGCCCCATAGGCTCGCGCTCCAGCCGCCGAAGCGGGTTGCGATCCAGGCGAGCGCCAGAGGTCCGAGGAACTGCCCGATCTGCGAGGCCTGCATGACGATGCCGTTGCCGGTGCCGATGTGCGCCGGCGTCTTCGCGTGCAGTGGCAGGCCCGAAAAGATCGACGCCGGAATCATGCCGGCGCTGAACGAAAAGGCCAGGACGAGCGCATAGCGCAGGGCGGGCGGCAACCCGGCGGAGAGCATGCCGATCTCGCAGACCGCCGCGATGAGCGCACCGGCGACGATCAGGGTGCCGCGGGGTACACCCCGCGAAAGCAGCCAGCCGCCGGTGAGGTTGGCCGGTGCGTTCACCAGCACGTAAAGCGCCGTGGCGAGCGCGGCCGCTTCGGATGAGAGCCGGTGCTCGTCGATGAGAAACGTCGGCAGCCAGATCATGATCGAAGTCCACTGCGCAACGTAGAAAGCGAAGAGCGCCGCCATGGCGATGTTCGCCGGGCGGGCGAGAGATTCGGCGATGAGGCGCATGGAGCTCACCCCGCCGTAGCGCGACGCGGGAACGAGGCGCGCGAGCGCAACAGCGGAGAGGAGGGCGGCGAGGGCGAGGAAAAGCCACAGCCCGCGCCATCCCGACACGGCGATGAGAGCCGGTGCGAGCAGGAGCGCAATAGTCCCGCCGGTGGGCATATACGCACTCCAGAGCCCGAGCGCCTTGGCGCGCTCGCGGGGCGTTGCGGCTGCGGCGTTCATGAGCGCGACCGCGGAGACCGTGAACGCGATGAAGCCGACGCCTTCGAGGAAGCGCGCGACGAGGAGGCTCGCATAGCCCCAAGCGAGGGCGCCGAGCACGCCACCGAGGCAGAGGATGATGAGCCCTGCGAGCGCGATACGTTTATGGCCCAGGCGGTCGCACAGGACGCCGGCGAGCATGCCGACGAGCATCCCCATCAGGTTGAACATCGTCGCGATGAACCCCGACTCGACGAGCGTGAGGCCGAGCTCGTCACGCAAGCCAGGAATGGCCGGCGCAACCTTCGTCAGGTACGCGCCGGCGACGAGGCCGCCGGCAAAGACGGCCCAGATCGCCGGCCAGTTCGTCACGCGGCGGTAACGGGAATCTTTAGCTCGACGATTTTCTTCGACCACTCCGCCGGACCGGTCGTATGCACGGACGAGCCGTTGGCATCGACCGCGACCGTGACGGGCATGTCTTTCACTTCGAATTCGTAGATCGCTTCCATGCCCAGGTCTTGGAACGCAACCACACGCGACTTGCGGATCGCCTTCGAGACGAGATAAGCCGCGCCGCCGACCGCGATGAGGTATGCCGCCTTGTGTTTGCGAATGGCCTCGATTGCGGCAGGCCCGCGTTCCGCCTTGCCGACCATCGCGATGAGGCCGGTCCTTGCGAGCATCAACTCGGTGAACTTGTCCATCCGCGTCGATGTCGTCGGGCCGGCAGGACCGACGGCTTCATCGCGTACCGGATCGACCGGGCCGACGTAGTAGATCACACGATTGGTGAAATCAACGGGCAGCTGTTTTCCCTGCTCGAGAAAATCCTGGATGCGCTTGTGCGCCGCGTCGCGGCCGGTGAGAAGCTTGCCGGAAAGAAGCAGGCGCTGCCCGGGCTTCCAGGAAGCGACTTCCTGGCGTGTGAGCGTGTCGAGATTGACTCGCGTCGAGGCGGCGTCCGGCGTCCAGGTCACGGCAGGCCAGTCCGAAAGCTTCGGTGCCTCGAATTCCGCAGGGCCAGAGCCGTCGAGGACGAAACGCGCGTGACGCGTCGCGGCGCAGTTCGGAATCATGGCGATCGGGCGGTTCGCGGCATGCGCCGGGTAGGTGTGGATCTTCACGTCGAGCACGGTGGAGAGACCGCCGAGACCCTGCGCGCCGATGCCGAGCGCATTCACCTTGTCGTAAAGCTCGATGCGCAACTCTTCGACCTTGTTCCGGGCCCCGCGCGCTTTGAGCTCCGCCATGTCGATCGGCTCCATGAGCGCTTCCTTCGCCATGAGCATCGCCTTCTCGGCGGTGCCGCCGACGCCGATACCGAGCATGCCGGGCGGGCACCAGCCCGCGCCCATGGTCGGAACCGTTTTCAGGACCCACTCGGCGAGCGAGTCGGAGGGATTGAGCATCGCGAACTTTGCTTTGGCCTCGGAGCCGCCGCCTTTCGCGGCGACGTCGATCTCGACCTTGTCGCCGGGGATGAGCTGGACCGAGATCACCGCCGGTGTGTTGTCCTTCGTGTTCTTGCGGCCGAAGTCCGATTCGTCGAGCACCGAGGCACGCAGTTTGTTGTCGGGGTCGAGATATGCGCGCCGCACGCCTTCGTTCACCGCGTCCTCGAAATCCTCGAAGTCGAAGCGCACGTTCATGCCGACTTTTGCGAACACGTTCACGATTCCCGTGTCCTGACAGATCGGCCGATGGCCCTCGGCGCACATGCGCGAGTTGGTCAGGATCTGCGCGATCGCGTCGCGCGCCGCGGGCGACTGCTCGCGCTCGTACGCACGGCCCAGAGCGCGGATGTAATCAGCAGGGTGGTAGTAGGAGATGAATTGCAGCGCGTCGGCGACGCTCTGCACGAGATCTGCGCGCTTGATCGTGGTCATACGTGCTCTTTGTGTTGGACCACCGGCATGATCCGATCCGTCCAGGCGATCGCCAGCGCCGAGACCAGGAACGTCAAGTGGATGCCGACCTGGGCGATGATCGTCTTCCAGTCGTAGGCTGCGGCGTTGATGAAGGTTTTCAGCAGGTGAATCGACGAGATGCCGATGATTGCGGTGGCGAGCTTCACCTTGAGGACGGAGGCGTTTACGTGCGAGAGCCATTCCGGTTGATCGGGATGCGATTCGAGTCCCATGCGCGAGACGAAGGTCTCGTAGCCGCCGACGATCACCATGATGAG
>JAICPQ010000128.1 GCA_025929745.1 Burkholderiales bacterium
GGCGTGCGCCGCGTCGCCATTGTCGGCGTCGCCTGCATCGCGCTTGCGCTCGCCATCGCCGCGGTCGCCAGCTCGCTCAACGTTCTGTACGCAACCTACAGCATCGGCCTCGGCCTCGGCGTGGGCCTGGTTTACGTCCCTTCGATCGGCGCGGTGCAACCCTGGTTCAGCGCCAATCGCGCGCTCGCTTCCGGAATCGCCGTGGCCGGCATCGGCGCGGGCAACGTTGCGGGGCCGCTGCTCGCGGCCTGGTGGATCGGCATTTTCGGCTGGCGCGGCGCGTTTCTCGGCCTCGCGCTCTTCGCGCTCGCTTTGGGCGGCGCCGCCGCGCTCGCGATCCGCAATAAGCCGCGTGCCTCGGCGGCTGCGGCCGACGGCATTGCGCTCCGCGCGGCGCTGCGCACGACGCCGTTCTGGCTCATCTTCGCTTCGCTATTCCTGAGCTGCATCGGGCTCTTCGTGCCCATGGTGCATCTCGGTCCGTACGCCGTGGATGCCGGCTACACGGCGGCGCAAGGCGTCGCCCTCGTCAGCCTGATTGGTCTCGGCAGCCTGCTCGGTCGCTTCACGATCGGCGGCCCGGCGGACCGGCTCGGGCGCATTCCGGCGCTCTCGGCCATGTACGCCGGGCTCGGGGTGATGTTCGTCCTGTGGTGGGCGGCGAGCGCGTACTGGGTGCTCGCACTTTTCGCGGTGGTATTCGGCATCTGCTACGGCGCCTACGTCGCGCTCCTGCCGACGATCGTCATGGATCTCTACGGCGCTCGCTCGGTGTCCGGCATCATCGGCTGCCTCTACACCGGCTGCGGCTTCGGCACGCTCATCGGTCCCTGGCTCGCGGGCGCCGCGTACGACGCGCTCGGCACTTACCAGGCGCCGATCGCGGCGGGCGCGCTCCTCTCCTTCGCCGCCGCGGTTTGCGTGCTCCCGCTCTATGGCAAGAGGCAAGCCGTCTATAGCGGTTAGCGAGGCGCGCGGGCTGCGTACGCTGCATGTGGGCGGCGAGGCGATTCAGAGCTCGATGCGCATCGACGACCCCTTCGCGCTCGCCCTCGACTACACGCGCTGCATGATGGCCTTTCTCCTGTTCTATCCAGAGCCGCGCGAGGCGTTGATGATCGGGCTTGGCGGCGGCTCGCTCGCCAAGTTCTTCTACAAGCAATTCAAGCGTACGCACGTCCGCGTCGTCGAGCTCGATTCGCGCATCGTCATCGCGGCGCGCGAGCACTTCACACTTCCGCCGGACAATGCGCGTCTCAAGGTCGAGGTGGGCGACGGCGTCGACGCGCTCGCGCCCGAGTGTTGTGACCTGCTGATCGTGGACGCGTTCGAGGACGAGCTCCACGTGCCGCGGCTCGCGAGCGCCGAGTTCTACGACGGCGCTTTCCTCGCGCTGCGCGAGCCGGGCGCGATGGTGATCAACTTCATGAACGACGATCCGAAATTTGACCTGACGCTCGCGCGCCTGGAGCGCGCCTTCGGCGGTGCGGTGCTGTGCATGCCGGCGCTCTACGATCCCAACATCGCGGTGTTCGCGTTCAAGGGCGTGCCGAGCAAGGTGGAGTGGAGCGCGTTGCGCGTGCGTGCGGCCGAACTCGAGGGCCGGCTCGGCCTGCCCTTCACGCGTTACGTCTCGCGCTTGCGCGCGATGAATCCGTCGACGCCCGCCGAGCTTATAATCGCTCCGTGAAATTCACGACCGAAAGCTTCACTGACGGCGGCGCGATTCCCGAACATCATGCCTTCTGCGCTCGAGACGGCAGCGGGGGCATCAAGCTCGGGCAGAACCGCAATCCGCAGCTCGCCTGGAGCGATCTGCCGAAAGGGTGCCTGTCAGTGGTGCTCATCTGCCACGATCCCGATGTGCCTTCGGTCGCCGACGACTTGAACAAGGAAGGCCACACGATCTCCGCGTCGCTGCCGCGCGTCAACTTCGTGCACTGGGTGCTGGTCGACATGCCGGCGAGCGGCTCACCCGTCCGCGACGGCGAGTTCTCGAGCGGAGTCACGGCCAAGGGCAAGAGCGGCCCGCTCGCACCGCGCAATACGCGCCAGGGCTTGAACGACTACTCGGTCTGGTTCCAGAACGACGAGAAGATGGCCGGCGACTATTTCGGCTACGACGGCCCGTGCCCGCCGTGGAACGACGAGATCCCGCACCGCTACGTCTTCACGCTTTTCGCGCTCGACGTCGAGAAGTGCCCGGTGCAGCGCAAGTTCACCGCGGCCGACGTGATGAAGGCGATCCGCCCGCATATCCTCGGCACGGCGCAGATCACGGGACTCTACTCGCTTAACCCCGCGGTGAAGGTCTAATCGACACCGCGGCGCTCGCCGCCATCGCCTTCGCGGGCGCGCTCATCTTCGGCGTCACCGGCTTCGGCGCGGCGCTCGTCACCATCCCGCTCGCGACGCACCTTGTGTCGCTCCAGTTCGCGCTCGCGCTCTTCGTGCTCGCCGACCTCGCCGCGGCGCTCAGCGTCGGGCTGGAAAGGCCGAAGAATGCCGTGCGCTCGGAATGGACGCGGCTCGTGCCGATGATCCTGGTCGGCACGGCGCTCGGCGTCACATTGCTCGTCAACCTGCCGCGCGCCGCCGGCATGCTGCTCCTCGGCCTTTTCGTGCTCGGCTTCGCCGTCTTCACCCTCCTGCCGCACGCGCGCGCGCGCATCGTCTCCCCGGCCTGGGGCTGGGTCGCCGGACTCGCCGGCGGCATCACCAGTACCGTGTTCGGCGCCGGCGGGCCGCCCTATGCGATCTACCTCTCGCAGCGCGCTCTGACCAAGGAGCAGTTCCGCGCGACGCTCGGCCTTGCCACGCTGACCAGCATCTCGCTGAGGCTCCTCGCCTTCGTCGTGACCGGAGTGCTGCTGGACCTGGAAGTGTGGAGGACCGCGCTTGCAATTGTTCCGTCCTGCCTGCTGGGAATATGGGTGGCGCGCAGGATCTATCTGCGCATTTCGCGTGAGCAGCTCATGCGCGCGGTGGCCCTATTGTTGCTCGGAAGCGGTGGTTCGCTGATCTGGCGTGCCCTGAATTAGGTTTCTAATATTTCCTTCAGGGCTTCGAGGTCGCGGCGCACCCACTGGGTGTCTTCGGCGAATTTTTCTTCGCTCGTGCCGGGCTGGCGGAATACGGTGAGGAGCACTTCGGCGCCGTCGCCGTTCGGGAAAACGCGCATCGGCATGTAGACCTCAGGCCCGGAGCCGGCGCTCACCCAGTGGTCGAGCACGCCGAACTTGTTGCGCTCGGCGAAGCGCACCTTGCGCGCGTCGCCGAGCCCGGAGGCCCACTTCGCGAGATTCCTCGGGTCGCACACGAAGTTGTAGACGTCGAGCGCAACGCGCTCGATCGTCATTCGAACGGTGAAGCCCGGCTTGGTCTTCAGGCGGCGCGCTGCTCCCGGGAGGGTTCGGCCGGCGCGAGGTCTAGGTTGGCCGGTCCGTTGATCACCTTACCATACGCGTCGAAGCGCGACCCGTGGCATGGGCAGTCCCAGGTAGTCTCGGCGGGATTCCAGTGCACCACGCAGCCGAGGTGCGGGCATTTCGCATGGCACTCGTGCACCTGTCCTTGCGGATCGCGGTACACCGCGATCTTTTCCAGACCGCGGCGCATGATCGCGCCGCTCCCGGGCGCCACTTCATCCGCCGACTTGACGTCGCCGCCGGTGAGCCAGTCGGTGTACTGCAGGGCGACGTTGGAGTTTTCGCGTGCGAACTCGCTCGCGGCGCGGATGCGCACACGCGAGGGATCGTAGAGCTTCTCCCACGGATTCGTGCGGCCGAGGATCAGGTCCGAGAGCAGCATGCCGGCGATCGTGCCGTGCGTGAGCCCCATGCCCGAGTCGCCGGTCACCACGTAGATGTTTTCGTGGTCCATGGGGTTGCGGCCGATGAACGCAAGGTAGTCCTGCGTCTCCATGATCTGGCCGGCCCAGTTGAAGAGGAGCTCGCCCATCATCGGAAAGCGCGCGCGCGCCCAGGCTTCGAGCCGCTGATAGCGCTCCGGCGTGTCGTTCGCCTGGCCGGTCTTATGGTCCTCGCCGCCGACGATCAGCACGTCGTCCTGGGTGCGGATGTAGTAGTACGGATCGCCGGTGTCCCAGGCGAGTAGCTTCGGCACCGAGCCGCTCGGGATGCGCGCACCGATCACGTACGTCATGTAGGACGCCTGCTTGGTGTGGATCGCGACGCGGTCGTTGATCGGCGTATTCGTGGCGACGACCACCGCGTCGGCGGTGACGACATGCCGGCCGGCGTGCACCAGCGCAGGCACGCCGCCTTCGATCACATCGGCGTGCGTGCCGGTGTAGATGCGCCCGCCCTCGTGGTGAATCGCCTGGGCCAGGTTGGCGAGGTACTTGATCGGGTGGAACTGACCCTGGTTGGGGAAGAGCAGGCACGGCCCCGTATCGAAGCTGGCAAACGGCGCGCGCGACACGAGCCGCACGTTGCGCAGTCCCGCGCGATGCGCCGCGTCGAGCTCGCGTTCGAGCGTCTCGCGTTTGTCGCCCGGCGCGAGAAACAGGTAGCCGTCCACCCGCGCGAAATCGCAATCGATGCGCTCCTGGCGCACGATGGTCTCGATGCGGTCGATCGCCGCGGTATGGCTGTCGGCGGCGAGCCGGGCGGCGTCGACGCCGTGAAGCTTCTCGAGCTCGAAGTAGCGGTCGTCGAGCTGATTCGTGAGATGGCCGGTCGTCATCTGCGTCATGCCACCGGCCACCGGACCGTCATCGAGAACTGCTACCCGGCGCCCAGCGCGGGCGAGAAGGTACGCGGTCGTCAGTCCGGCCATACCGGCGCCAACGACGCACACGTCGACCTGTACGTTGTGCTCGAGCGGCTCGAACCGCGGCAGAGGATGCGTTGCCGTCCAGACCGATTGGTGTCGAGTCATAGTGACCCCTTTGGGAGCAAGAAACGCTCCTACAAAAAATCGGGGTCAGAGCCCGATTTCCGATGGCTACGCCATCCGCTACCGCTGCCGGAAATCGGGCTCTGACCCCGATTTTTCGCGCATGGTCACGAACTCCTCGGCCGCCGTCGGGTGGATGCCGATGGTCGCGTCGAACTGCGCCTTGGTCGCGCCCAGCTTCACGGCGATGGCGATGCCCTGGATGATCTCGCCGGCGTCCGCGCCGATCATGTGCGCGCCTACGACGCGCTGGCTCGCCCGGTCGACGACGAGCTTCATGAAGGTTCGTTCCTTCTCCTCGCTCATCGTGAGCTTGAGGGCGCGGAACGACGCCTTGTAAATATCGACCGCGCCATAGCGCTCGCGCGCGCGCTCTTCAGAGAGGCCGACGGTCGCGACGTTGGGGTGCGAGAAAACCGCCGTGGGAACGTTGTCGTGGTCGATCGGTGTGGGCTCGCCGCCAAACAGCGTGCGCGCGAGCCACATTGCCTCGGCGGTCGCCACCGGCGTGAGGTTGATGCGGTTCGTGACGTCGCCCACCGCGTGGATCGACGGCACGCTCGTCGCCGAATAACGATCGACGATGACCGCGCCGTCCGGGGCGAGCTTGACGCCGGCGTGCTCAAGGCCGAGCTTCGCCGTGTTCGGGCGCCGGCCGGTCGCGAACATGACGAGGTCCGTGCGCTCGATGCGCCCGTCGGTGAACTCGATCTCGATGCCGACGGCCGTCCTGCGCAGCGCGGCAGGCTCGCAGCCGTAGCAGACCCTGACGCCCTTCGCGGACATTTCCTCGCCGACGCGCGTGCCGATCTCCGCGTCGAAGCCGCGCAGCAGGCGCTTGCCGCGGTAGGTGAGCACGGTCTCCACGCCCAGTCCGTTGAAGATCGACGCGAACTCGAGCGCGATGTATCCGCCGCCGACCACAACCGCACGGCGCGGCAGGCGCTCGAGGTGGAAAGCCTCGTTCGACGTGATGGCAAGCTCGACGCCGTCGATCACCGGCAGCGTCGGCCACGAGCCCGTGGCGACGAGGATGTGTTTTGCGGTGTAGGTCTTCCCGTTCACCCGCACGCTGTGCGGGTCGACAATCTCGGCGCGGCCGCGGTGAATTTCAACGCCGGCATTGACGAGCACGCGCTCATACACGCCGTTCAGCCGCGCAATCTCCTTGTCCTTGTTGCGAAGAAGCGTCGGCCAGTCGAATCGCACTTCGCCGACGGTCCAACCGTAGGCCGCCGCCAGATGAAAGTCCTCGCGCCAGTGCGCGGCATACGAGAAAAGCTTCTTCGGAATGCAGCCGACGTTCACGCACGTGCCGCCGAAGCGGTCGTTCTCGGCGATCGCGACCCTGGCGCCGTAGGAAGCGGACACGCGGCTCGCGCGCACGCCGCCTGAGCCGCCGCCGATCGTGAATAGCTCGTAGTCGAACGCCACGCTACTTCGTCAGCGAATATCGGCTTGCCTGGACGCGCACGGCTCCGTCGGCGACGAGCTTGTCGAGATGCGCGGTGAGCGAGCGCGCGGCGGCGCGATAGACACGCTCGGGCACGTCGTCGTAGACCAGCGGCAGGAGCTCCTCGAGCGTAGGGCGGCCGAGGCGCTCGAGCGCCGCCACGACTTTGCGCTCGCGGTTCAGGCGGTGCGCGATCAGCCGCTTTAGCTCTTTCTTTGGCGCGCCGATGAGGTAGCCGTGCCCGGGCGCGATGATGGCGATATCCTCGCCAAGCAGCCGCTCGAGCGATTGCAGGTACACGCGCATGTTTCCATCCGGCGGGTTGATCACCACGGTCGAGCCCTGCATCACATGATCTCCGGTGAAGAGCATGCGTGTGGCTTCAAGCATGTAGCAGACGTGGTTGGACGCATGTCCCGGCGTGTGCAGCGCGCGTAGCCTCACCTCACCTAACTCGATCGTCTCGCCGTGCTCAAGCACCACATCGGGCTTGAACGTGGCGTCCTGACCCGCCGGCGCTGGTCGCCCGTAGGCTTGCGCGCCGGTTTTCTCCTTGAGAATCGCGGCGGCCGGCGAATGGTCGAGGTGCGTATGCGTGCACAGGACGTACTTCGGCTTGTATTTCAGCAGCGCCTCGATGTGCGAATCGATCGCGGGCCCGGGATCGATGACCGCTACGCCGCCCACGATGTAGCTGTTCGTTCCCGGCCCGGTCATGATGCCCGGATTCGGCGCCGTGACTCGCGTGACCCAGCGGTCGAGGCGCTTCGGCGTGCCGGGGACGATGTCGTAAGTGGTCTCGCCGGTCTCCTCGGGATCGGACCAGTGGATCTCGAAGTAGGGCGCGTCGGCGCGCCGGAAAATCTTCGGGCCGTCCTTGCCCTGCGCCCAGCACGCCCGGTTCTCCTCGATCTCCGGAATCGAGCGCGCGTACTCGAACGCCGCGCGCGGGTCGGAAAAGCGCGCCAGCTCCTTCAGCGATTGCTGCGTGGCGTTCACGAGCTCGATCTCGCCGCGCGCGCCACGCTGCAGCGCCTCGCGCGGGCTGATCCAGACGTCGTGCACGGTCTCGGCCGCGTCGTGCTTGCCTTGCTGCCCTTCCGGTGCGAGCGCGACGAAGAAGCGCGCATCGAAGCGCCGCGAGCGTCCCGGCGCAGTGATCCAGTGACCGAAGTAGGCGAGCTCGCCCGCCGGGAGGTACAGGTCTTCGCTCTCGAGCAAGTTGCGGAACGGCTTCGTGCGCCAATGCATCAACGCTTGCGCACGTTGTGCCGACACCGGGTTTCCATCCTTGTCGTGAGCGAGCAGGACGCCCGCTTCTTCGAAGCACTCGCGGATGGCGGCGACGTAATATGCGAGCGCA
>JAICPQ010000247.1 GCA_025929745.1 Burkholderiales bacterium
GCCGAGCTGCGCGAGGACGAGCCCGGCGGCCAGCACGAGCAGCGTGCGGCCGAAAAGCGAGCGCGGCAGCAGGGTCACCGATTCAACCGCTCCACGCTCGCCGCGAGCACATAGCCCTCGCTGCGCACCGTCTTGATGATGCGCGGCTCGCGCGCGTCGTCGCGCAGCCGCAACCGCAGTCGGCTCACCTGCACGTCGATCGAGCGGTCGATCGGGGTGCCGTCGCGTCCGACCGTCAGGTCCATGAGCTGGTTGCGATCGAGCACGCGGTTCGGATGCTCGACGAACACCATGAGCAGTCGAAACTCGGCACCCGAGAGCGGGACGATGACACCGTCCGGTGCAACGAGCTGACGCGCGGCAAGATCAAGCGTCCACCCCGCGAAGCGCAGGCGATGCGTATCGCCGCGCGCAAACGGCAGGCCGCGCGTGCGGCGCAGGATGCTCTTGATGCGCGCCAGGAGCTCTCGCGGACTGAACGGCTTCGCCAGGTAATCGTCGGCGCCCATCTCGAGGCCGAGCACACGGTCTACTTCCTCGTTACGTGCGGTCAGCATGATCACCGGCAGGGTGGAGTCCGCGCGCAGATCGCGGCACAGCGTCAGGCCGCTTTCGCCGGGCAGCATGAGGTCGAGCACCACGATATCGGGACGGTTCAGCTCAAGCCGGCGCCGCATCTCCTTGCCGTCATTGGCAAGCGAGACCCGAAAACCATTGCGCTCGAGATACTCGCCGAGAAGCTTGCGGATCTCGCCGTCGTCATCGACGACGAGGACGTGGTCGGGCCGCTCCATCGGCGGGTATATCTGCACCTGGCGGCGCGGCGCGTCAAGCATGTAACACAGTGTGACAAGAGACAGAGGCTGCAATTTCGCCGTTACATGCGGCGGCTCTAATCGGGTTCCCGCAACCTTTCCCCAAGGAGATGCAATGAAACGGTTATCCGCAGCCTTTCTCGCCGCGCTGCTCGCCGGTCTCGCCGTGGCCGCCTATGCTGCGCCGCTGCCCGCCGCGGCGGACAGCCAATCCACGCCGCTGCCGAGCGACGACAAGGATAAGGATAAGGACAAGGACAAGAAAGACGGATAGGCACTGGAACGCGGAGCCGCGTGATGACGCGCAATTCGCTGACATGACGCTGCGCAAGAAGGTCGCCTACGTCTTCAAAGTGAGCGTTTGCCTGATCTCTTTCGGCTTCATCTATCCGCATATTTTTCACGACTGACTCCTCCGACGTGGCAGCTTGGAGCCCCGCTTCGCCGGGGCTTTTTTTTGCCCAGTAGTGCCTTGGGGGTGCGCGGACAAGTCGCTACGCTCGGCGCCATGCCTGCACTCATGCCTCGTCTCATTTGGCTAGGCGCCTTTATTTCCGTATGCCTCATCGGCGCGATCGCGTTGTTCGCGGGCGCGAAGCTGGCCGCGCATCTGGATCCCGCTTCGCACGAATCCCACCTGCCTGGCTTCATCGTCGTGATCAGCAGCCTCGCCGTGGCGGTGGCGTCGGCATTTCCCATCTTGGGCCGTGCGGTGCCGTGGGCGAGCGCGCGTCTTAAGACAGCTGCGCTGGAAGCGTCGGGCAGCTTCCCGAGCAGCCGAATTCGCACCCTGACCCCGAATTAGGCGCGAGCGACTGCCCGGTTTTCCAGGCGGCTCAGCAGGCGCACGAGCGGCCAGAGCATCACGAAGTAGACGAGCGCCGCGAGCACGATCGGCGTGGGGTTGTAGGTCACGCTCTGCGCCTGGCGCGCCTGGAAGAGAAGCTCGGGCATCGCCACCACGCTGCCGAGCGAGGTGAGCTTGATCACCTCGAGCGTGTTCGAGAGAAGATCGGGCAGGACGTTGCGCACCGCCTGCGGCAGGACGACGTAGCCCATGGTCTGCAGGCGCCCGAGGCCGGTGCTGCGCGCCGCGTCGATCTGGCCGCTCGGCACCGATTCGATTCCCGCGCGCAGGATCTCGCCGTAATAGGCACCGGTATTCAGGAAGAAAGCGATGCAGACGCAGAGGAAACCGGAGAGCTGCACGCCGACGAACGGTGACCCGGCGTAAAGAAAGATGAGCAGCACGAGCGGCGGGAAGGCGCGGAAGAAGTCGACCCAGGCCATGAGCGGCCAGCGCACCCACGGATTGCGCACGCCGGCAAGCACGCTGAGGATCAGTCCGCCGAAGAGGCCGAGCGGCACCACGACGAGCGAGAGCAGCACCGTGTTGCCGAGCCCGGCGAGCAGGATCGGCCACGCCGCCTTGATGATGTCCCAGTTGAAGAAGGTCTCGAGCATCGTTCAGCGCTTCCAGCGCATGCGCGTCTCGAGCCAGCGGCCGAGCACGACCATGGGGAAGAAGAGGATGACGTACGCCGCGGCGCCGAGCGTAAGCGGCGACGGGTTGTAACTGTTCGACACTGCCGAGGACGCCATGCCGAGGATCTCGGAGAGCGCGACCACCGAGCCGAGCGCCGTACCCTTGGTAATCGCGATCGTCCGATTGGTGAGCGGCGGAATCGTGAGACGTAGCGCCTGCGGCAGCACGACGTTCAGCAGCGCCTGCCCGTAGGAGAGCCCCGTGGAGCGCGCCGCCTCCCATTGCCCCTTCGGGATCGAGATGATGCCGGCCCAGAAAATCTCCTCCGAGAACGCCATCAGCACGAGGGTGAGCGAGAGCCACGTCGACACGAAGCTCGAGGGCGAGATTCCCGCGGTCGGCAGGCCGAAATAGATGAAGACGATGATGACGAGCGGCGGCAGCGCGCGGAAAAGATCCACCGTGAACACGATGAGCAGGTTCACCGGCCGCAAGCCGAGGCTGCGCAGGAGCGCGAGCGCCAGGCCGGCGACGAGGCCGCTCGCGATGACGAGCGCGGCGAGCTGAATGGTGATGAGCGTGCCGTAGAGGATGTCCGGCAGGTAACGCGCCATCACCTGCGCGTTGAAGAACGTGTCGATGAAGCGCTCCCAGTTAGACATCAGTGCCGCTGAATCTGGCTGATGAACGCCTGGGTGCGTTGCTGAGTCGGTTTCTCGAAGATCGCGGCCGGGGTGCCCTCCTCGACCACGCTGCCGTGGTCCATGAAGAGCACGCGGTCGGCCGCATTGCGCGCGAACCCCATCTCGTGGCTAACCACAACCATCGCCATCCCGCTTTCGCGCAGGTCGCGCATCACGCCGAGCACCGAGCCGACGAGCTCGGGATCGAGCGCGCTGGTCGGCTCGTCGAAGAGCATCACGCGCGGCTCGAGCGCGATGGCGCGCGCGATCGCGACGCGCTGCTGCTGCCCGCCGGAGAGCTCGCCGGGCCGGTGGCCGGCGCGGTCGGCGAGGCCGACGCGCGCGAGCGCGGCGCGGCCGAGCTCGTCGGCCTCGGCGCGCGACTTGCCCGCCACCTTGCGCAGCGCGAGCGTGACGTTTCCGAGCGCCGTCATGTGCGGATAGAGGTTGAACGACTGGAACACCATGCCGATGCGCTGGCGCGCATGGTTGATGTCGGTCTTCGGGTCGAGGAGATCGACGCCGTCGACC
>JAICPQ010000047.1 GCA_025929745.1 Burkholderiales bacterium
GGCAGCACTTCGCCGGTGTGAAACTTGAAATCGCGCACCACCCAGGAACCTTCCTGCGGCGCGGGGTAATCGGCAGCGAACGCGACACTGATCGTGCAAAGCAACGCGGCCAGAAGCGGCTTCATGGCATCCTCCTCTCAGACGGCGATCGGGGCCTTGATCGCGGGGTGCGGGTCGTATTCCTCGAGCGTGAAATCTTCGTAGCGGAACTGGTCGATGTCCTGCACCGCCGGATTGAGGCGCAGGCGCGGGAAGGGACGCGGCTCGCGCTTCAGTTGCTCGCGCGCCTGCTCCAGATGGTTGAGATAAAGGTGCGCGTCGCCCAGCGTCAGGATGAAATCGGCGGCTTTCAGGCCGGTAACCTGCGCCACCATAAGCGTAAGCAGCGAATACGACGCGATATTGAACGGCACGCCGAGGAACAGGTCGGCGCTTCTCTGATACATCTGGCAAGAAAGCCGGCCGTCGGCGACGTAAAACTGGAAAAGCAGATGGCACGGCGGTAGCGCCATGCGCTCGATGTCGGCGACGTTCCAGGCGGAGACGATGTGGCGGCGCGAATCGGGCTTGTGGGTGAGCGAAGCAATGAGAGCTTTGATTTGATCGATTTCCCCGCCGCCCGGCGTGCGCCAATGCCGCCACTGGTAGCCATAAACTGGGCCGAGCTCGCCCGCCTTGTCGGCCCATTCGTCCCAGATGGTCACGCCGCGCTCCTGCAGCCAGCGCACGTTCGTCTCGCCGCGCAAAAACCAGAGAAGCTCGTACAGGATGGACTTCAGATGGAGCTTCTTCGTGGTGAGGAGGGGAAAGCTCGATTCCAGGCTGAAACGCAGCTGTCTTCCGAATACGGACAGCGTGCCGGTTCCGGTGCGATCGGTCTTGTGCGCGCCGCGCTCGAGCACGTCGGCGACGAGGTCGAGGTACTGCTGCTCGCCGCGGTTATCCGGCATTGCGTACCCCGATCTCGGCGACGACTTCCGCCGCGCTCTGGAAGCGGTTGGCGGGTTCCTTGGCCAGCAGGCGGTCGAGGAGCGGTTGGTGCACGGAAAGCAGATCCGCAAGCTTTGGCGGGGGGGCGTTTACGTGCATGGCGATGACCTCGGCGGAGTTCGCGCCGTCGTAAATTTTCCTGCCGGTGATCATCTCATAGAGCACGGCGCCCAGGCTGTAGAGATCGGACCGCGCGTCGATCGGCAGCCCGAGGCACTGCTCGGGGCTCATGTAGCGCGGCGTGGCGAGAAACTGCCCGGCCACGGTAAGCGTCGAGTTCACCTTCATGTCGCGCGCGAGGCCGAAATCGACGAGCACCGGGCGGCCGTCGGCGCGGAAGAGAATATTGGCCGGCTTAAGGTCGCGGTGCACGATGCCGCGCGCGTGGATCGCGCTGAGCGCCTGGGCGATCTGCCCGGCGATGCGCAACGCCGAGCGCGTTGTGAGCCCCTCACGAATGCGCGCCGCGAGCGTGCCCGAGGGCAGGAACTCCATCGCGATGTAGGGGCGGTCGCCGCTGAACCCCTGGTCATAGATACGGGCGACGTACGGGCTTTCCACGGAGGCCAGCAGCTTGTATTCGCGCACGAAGCGCTGCAGGAACACCGGGTCCTGCCTCAGCGCGCGATCTAGCACCTTGAGCGCGACTCGCAAGCCATCGTGCTCGCGCTCGGCGAGGAAGACCTGCGCCTGGCCGCCCTGACCGATGATATGCACGACGTGGTATCCCGGCACCGGCTGCTCGCTGGCCATGCCCGGCTATTTTAGCTAGCTGTCCTGCAGCACCCTGTTCAGGAAGCGAGAGATATCGGCAATCTCCGGCGCGCACACCGAGTGCGGCATCGGATACGCGTGCCACTCGACGGCATAGCCGAGCCGCTGCAGCGCGTCGCGCGACGCCTCGGCGCGGTCGAGCGGGATGATCTCGTCGTATTGGCCGTGCGCCATGAAGATCGGGATTGCGCGGTTCGCGCTCGAGGCTTCAGCTTGCACTTTCGCGGCCAGCGGAAGATACGTGGAGAGCGCCAGAACGCCGGCGAGCGCCTTGGCATGGCGCAATGCCGCCTGGAGCACGATGGCGCCGCCCTGCGAGAAGCCGGCCAGCACGATCTTCTTACCTTTCTCGGCGCCAATCAGGGCTTCGACGATTTTCTGCGAGGCGCGGATTCCCGCTTCGTCCTCGGGGCCGCCGCCGAACTGGAAGATGTCGTACCAGGCGCGCATGCGCATGCCGTTATTGATCGTCACCGGGCGCATCGGGGCGTGCGGAAACACGAAACGCACCGCTTGCTCGAGCTCGAGCTCGGGGACGATCGGTTCGAAGTCGTGCCCGTCCGCCCCTAAGCCGTGCAGCCAGATCACCGCAGCGCGCGGCTCGGGGCCGGTCTCGATTTCAACGGCGTCCATGCAGGACCCAAAGATACACGGGGCGTTCGCGGCCGTCGCTCCGCATGCGAACCGTGCGCGTCGCTCGCCAGTCGCCCATGTCGTGCCAGTGCGAGACGACGCGCGACCCCGGCGCGAGCTCGCGCTCAAGCTTCGGGCGCAGCCGCAGGTTGAATTCCGGCGAAAGAAAAAGCATGACGACGCTCACTTTGCTCAGATCGGTGGCGAAAAGGTCCTGCGTGAGGAAGTCGATGCGGTCGGAGACGCCGGCGCGTACCGCGTTGGCGCGCGCTTCCTCGATGCGGCGCGGATCGATGTCGACGCAGACCCCGCGCGCGCCGTAACGACGTACCGCCTCGATCACGATGCGGCCATCCCCGCAGCCGAGATCGGCGACGACATCCGAAGCGCGCACTTCAGCCATCTGCAGCATGGTCTCTACGACGTCCATCGCGGTGGGCTCGTAGCGCACGCCCGGCGCGCCGGCGTGCGCGCAAGCGGCGACGAAGAGAACAACGAGAAAGCGGTGCATCTATTTTTTGCGGATGGCGGACTTCGGGCGAAAGGCCTTGACCACCGCCTCGTTGGTCTCGATGTAAGGGCCGCCAATCAGGTCGATACAGTAGGGAACGGCGGCGAACACCCCGTCGAGCGTCTCGCGGATCGCCTTCGGCTGCCCGGGCAAGTTGATGATGAGCGCGCGCTTGCGGATCACGGCCACCTGCCGGGAAAGGATCGCGGTGGGCACGTATTTCAGGCTCACGGCGCGCATCTGCTCGCCGAACCCCGGCATCACTTTGTCTGCCACGGCGAGCGTGGCTTCCGGCGTCACATCGCGCGGCGCCGGGCCAGTGCCGCCCGTGGTGAGGACCAGGCTGCAACCCCTCTCGTCGACGAGTTCCTTCAGCGTAGCCTCGATGAGCGGCTGCTCGTCGGCGATGAGCCGCAGCTCTTCGCGCCATTCCGGAGACGCGATCGCCGATTTGAGCCAATCCTTGAGGGAGGGAATGCCTTCGTCCTTGTAGACGCCGGCAGAGGCGCGGTCGCTGATCGACACCAGGCCGATGATCATTGCACCTCGAACACCTCGATCTCGACCGCGGCGGCGCGGCGCGCGCCGCTCGCCACGCAGACGATGCGATTCAGCCACGCGTAGCGCGGGTCTCCGGTTTCGAGCGCCGGCGTCGTGCGCATGTAGTAGAGCGAGGGATCGACGTCCTCTCCGGCGGCGATGCGCCGCAGGACTTCCGGCGGCCCGTGGCGAAAGCCGCGGTTGCGCACATAGATAAGCGCGCCGTCGGAGGTCTCCATGGTGTAGCGCGTGTCGATCACCGCCACGCCGTCGGGCCGGATGAGCTGCCAGTCGGCGCCGCCGGCGAGCACGCGGCCGGAAAGCCGCTCGCCGGCGAAGCGGCCCCCCGTGACGCCGATGATGCGCCGACGGCCAAGCGGCGTCTCGCCGAGCTCCTGCGGCGCGCCCAGCGTGATCTCAGCGTTATAAAGGCGCTTGAGATTCAATTTGCTTGAGGACGCGAAAGAGCTCGCGATAGGCGCGCGGCGGCTTGCCGGTACCGGCCTCCCTGCGCGCATTGCGGATGAGCGTGCGCAGGACCTGCATGTCGGCGCCCGGATACTCGGCCGCAAAGGCGGTGAGCGCTTCGTCGTCCTCGAGCAAACGCTCGCGCCACGCTTCGAGACGGCGGTGATGCGCGGTGGCCTGTGCGGAGCTTCCCTCGATCGCCTCCAGCCTCGCGCGCAGCGGCGCGGGATCGACCTCGCGCATCAGACGGCCGATGTACTGCAAGTGGCGCCGCTTCGCTTCATGGCTCTTGATGCGCTTCGCCTCGACAAGCGCTTGCCTGAGCGCCTCGGGCATCGCGATCGACTCAAGCTGCGGCTCGCTCAGTCGAGCCAGCGCGACGCCGAGCGCCTGCAGCTCGTGCATTTCGCGTTTCTTCTTCGTCTTGCTGACAATTTGCGGATCCACGCGATTATCATAGCGCCCCCATGCCGAAGCGCCACGGGTTCAGCTGCGAGCGCGGCGAGCTGGAAAGCCTCGCGCAAAGCGCGCTCGAGCGCGCGCGGCGCGCCGGCGCGAGCGGCTGCGACTGTGAAGTGTCCGAGGGCTACGGCCTCACGGTCACGGTGCGCAAGGGCAAGCCCGACACCATCGAGCACAACCGCGACCGCGCCATCGGCGTGAGCGTGTATTTCGGCGAACGCCCGCGCCTGAGGCGCGGGCATGCGAGCACTTCGGATTTTTCGCGCGCGGCGCTCGAGCAGACCGTCGATGCGGCCGTGGCGATCGCGCGCCACACTGCCGAGGACGATTGCGCCGGGCTGCCGGACGCCGAGCTCCTTGCGCGCGAGCAGCCGGAGCTGGATCTCTTCCATCCCTGGGCGATCTCCACCGAGGAGGCGGTCGATCTCGCCCAGCGCTGTGAGGCAGCGGCTTTCGCCGTGTCGAAAAAAATCCGCAATTCCGAAGGCGCCTCGGTCTCCGCGCAGCAGACGCAGTTCGTGCTCGCCAACAGTCTCGGCTTCATGGGCGGCTTTCCCGGCTCGCGCCACTGGCTTTCTTGCGCGGTGATCGCCGAGGACAAGGGACTCATGCAGCGCGACGACTGGTTCAGCGCTTCCAGGGTGCCGGGGCAGCTCGCCGAGCCGCGCGCGCTCGGCCGCTACGCCGGGGAGCGCGCGCTCGCGCGGCTCGGTGCTCGCAAGATCGCGACCACCCAGGCGCCGGTACTGTTCGAGGCGCCGGTTGCGATCGGTCTGATCGGCCATTTCATCTCCGCGGTGAGCGGCGGCAATCTGTACCGAAAGACGTCGTTCCTCGTCGACAGCCTCGGCAAAGAGGTGTTCTCGCGGCTCGTCACGATCGATGAGCGGCCGCTCGAGCACAAAGGCATGGCTTCGAGCCCGTTCGACGAGGAAGGCGTGGCCACGCGCGAGCGCTCCATCGTGCGCGACGGCGTGGTCGAGGGCTACTTCCTTGGGAGCTATGCGGCACGCAAACTGGGCATGAAATCCACCGGCAGCGCGGGCGGCCACCACAACCTTATCGTGAAGTCCGAAGGACCCGATTTCGCCGGCATGTTGAAAGAAATGGCTCGTGGGCTGCTCGTTACGGAGCTTCTCGGCCAGGGCGTCAACCTGGTGACAGGAGACTATTCGCGCGGTGCTGCGGGCTATTGGGTCGAGAACGGGGTGATCGCCTATCCCGTCGAGGAGATCACCATCGCCGGCAACCTGAAGGAAATGTTCAAGCAAATCTTGGCCATAGGAAGCGACGTGGTGTTGCGCAGCGGCCGTTCGTCGGGCTCGATCCTGCTGGAGCGCATGACAATTGCTGGGGACTGACGTGTCCGGACCGAACCGTCCGTCTGGAGTATCGTCTAATCCTCATGGGCCACGCCTGCACACACGACGAGTACCCGGGGCCGAACGGAAACGAACATCCGGTCGTGGCCGTGCTCGCCATCATCGCCATCATCGCGGCGATTGTGCTCATCGGTTGGGTCCGCCTCGAGGTCCACGGCACCGATGACATCGAAGCCGCGCTGACCGAGCCGGTTGCCGATGGCGACGTGGTAGTCGCGCCGAAGCCTGATCTCAAGGGCGACGAGGAGCGGGAGGTGGAAGCCGCCGTGACGTCGAGCCGTTTTGCCACCGGCTTCGGGCACTAAGGCATAATTTTCGGATGCGCCTCTCGATTGTTGCGACCGCGGCATTGCTCGCCGCGGCGCCGGTCCTCGCGTACGACACCCACGGTCCTTACCCGCAGCTCGCGCAGGCCCAGCCGCGCAAGCCGGCCCAGCAGCCCGACGTCATCTACGTCCCTACACCCCATGAAGTGGTGGATGACATGCTGCGTATCGCGAATGTGAAAAAGGGCGACGTCCTCTACGACCTTGGGTCGGGCGATGGCCGCATTGCCATCGCGGCGGCGAAGAAGTACGGCGTGCGCGCGGTCGGTATCGACATCGACCCCGATCGCATCCGCGAAGCGACCGAGAACGCGCGCACGGCGGGCGTGACGGAGCTGGTCCAGTTCCGCCAGGAAGATCTATTCAAGGCCGATTTTCGTGAAGCCACCGTAGTGACGCTCTACCTTCTCCCGGATCTCAACGTGAAGCTTCGCCCGCGCCTGTGGGAGGAGCTCAAGCCGGGCACGCGCATCGTCTCGCACCAGTTCGACATGGGGACGTGGAAGCCCGAGAAGCGCCTGGAGTCGAACGGCCGCACGGTGTACTTCTGGACCGTCCCAGCCGGCAAGAAACCCGCGCAGTGAAGATTGAAGTTGCCTCCGATGTCGTCTGCCCGTGGTGCTATATCGGCAAGCGGCGGCTGGAGAGGGCGCTCGCGCTCGTCAAGGACCTCGATGTCGAGCTTCGCTGGCTCCCATTCCAGCTGAATCCCGGCATGCCCAAGGCAGGCATGCTGCGCGCGGAATATCGCAAGGCGAAGTTCGGCTCCCTGGAACGCTCGCGCGAGCTCGACGCGCGGGTCATCGCCGAAGGCAAGGGCGAGGGCATCGACTTCGCCTTCGATCGCATCGAGCGCACCCCGAATACCTCGGCCGCCCACCAGCTAATCGCGGTGGCGCCAGATCAAAACAAGGTAGTCGACGCGCTGTTTCAGGCCTATTTCGAAGAGGCTCGGGATATTGGCGACCCCGGAGTCATCGCCGACATCGCGCGGCGATGCGGCGTGGAGGGCTGGCCCGATAGCGCTCGCGACGTCTCGCCGCTCGAGGAGGAAGTACGCGCGATGGGAATCAGCGCCGTGCCAACCTTCATTTTCGAGCGCAGAACCGGGATTGCCGGCGCCTATCCGCCCGAGCAGCTCGCGGCCGCCATCCGCCAGGCGTCTTCGGCTAGGTAAAGTCCAGGCGCGTCTCGAGCACCATGCCGTAGATCGGCAGCGCCGGCCGCCGGTTGCCGAGCTCGAGGGGCGGCAGCTCCTGGGCGCCCAGGCTTTGCACCTTGACGCCCAGCGCCTTCATGACGTCAAGGGAAATCACGATCTCGCCGGCGCGCGCGCGGTGCACGATGCGCTCGGCCACGCTCACGCAGTCGCCAAAAGCGACGAACTGCTGAGCGCCGAGCTGGCCCGCCATGCCGAATACCGCTTCGCCGCTGTGCAGGCCGAGCGCGACGGCGGCCGCGAGTCCGTATTCGTTGCGCCAGCGCTCGCCGATCGGTCCGAAGTCGCGCTGGATCGCCTGCGCCGTCCTGAGCGCATCGTCGTTGAAGCGCTGCGCGTCGCCTTCCACGAATGCCGCGAGCAGCGAGTCGTTCTGCACCGATAGCACGTTGCCCGAGCCGCCAATCACGTTCTTCGCCGCGAACGTGAAGAACTCGTTGGCGAGCTCAAGCACCTTGTCGGGCTGGAGCACCTCCGAGAGGCGCGTGAAGTTGCGCAGCTCGGCATAGAGCAGCGCCGCCGGGCGGCGCTCGGGCTTAACCGCCATCGGCAAAGGTGAGGGTAACGCGCTTGTTGCGCTTGCCCTCGGAACGGATGCGCGCTACCGCCAGGCGGCCGATCTCAGCCGTGCTCTTGACGTGGGTGCCGCCGCAGGCCTGGAGGTCCACGCCCGGGATTTCGAGCAGCCGGACCCGACCTTCGCCACGCGGCGGCGCCACCGACATCGTGCGCACGAGCTCCGGGCGCGCATCGAGCTCCGCGTCGGTGATCCAGTAGAAGCGCGTGGCGTGCGCCGCCTGCGTGAGCGCATTCAGGCGCTCCTCGATCTCGTCCTTCACGAGCTTGTCCATGTCGATGTCGAAGTCGAGATGCGCCTTGTCGTCGCCGATGCGCCCGCCGGTGACCGGCGCCTTGACCACGGCACCGAGCAAGTGCAGCGCGGTATGCAGGCGCATCAGGCGGTGCCGGCGTTCCCAGTCGATCGAGATCGCAAGCTTCATGCCGACCTCGGGCTTTGCTTCGGGATCGAGGAGGTGCAGCACCGAGTCGGCGGCTTCGCCCTTGCGGGTATCGAGCACGCGCCAGGGCCCGATGGTGCCGGTATCGCCGGCCTGCCCGCCGCCCAGCGGATAGAACACCGTGCGATCGAGCTCGACGGCGTTCGCATGCACGGCGACGACGCGCGCCTCGCAGGCCGTGAGATACGGGTTCTCGCGAAAAAGGAACTCAGCCAAAGAGGGCGACGAGGGCGACGATGAAGACCACGAGGGTCCCAGCAGCAAAAAACATGAGCGTGGTGCGCGAGACCGACGGCAACGCCGGGTCTTCGGCGACGGGGGCGGCGTGCGCCTCGACTGCATTCGGGATCACCACCGTGGTGTCCTCAGCGGACATGCGCCGCTTGAAGTTCTCGAAGAATTCGTCGGCCACCTTCTTCGCCGCCGCGTCGACGAGGCGCGAGCCGATCTGCGCGAGCTTGCCGCCGACGTTGGCCTTGGCCTGGTAGCCGAGCCTCGTCTGCTTGCCTTGCGGCGACAGCGCAACCTGGGCGGCGCCCTTGGCGAAGCCCGCCGCGCCGCCCTGGCCCTCGAAAGTGAGCGAGTAAGAGTCCGGCGCCTTGATATCGAAGAGCGAGAGCCGGCCGCGAAACTTCGCGCTCACCGGGCCGACCCTCGCGGTGAGCTGCACCTGGTATTCGTTCTCGTTCACCTTGGTGATCGATTCGCAGCCCGGCACGCAGGCGCGCAGCACCTCGGGGTCGTTGAGCGCGCTCCAGGTCTCCTGCTGCGAAGCCGGAATCAGCTGCTCGCCGGTCATTTCCACTGGAAGTTCTCCTTTGCGGGCCCGGTAGTGGAAGCACTAAGTGTCTTCGCGAGGTCAACGAGGCTCTTGAGATTATGCACCGGGAGGAACAGGTCCACATGCGGCAGCATCGCGCGCACGCCGGCGGGGCGCGCCTCGAATTTGTCGTAGCGTAGCAGCGGATTGAGCCAGATCAGGCGCTGGCAGGACTTGGCGAGGCGCTCCATTTCCTCGCCCAACCCTTCGCCGGCCTCGCGGTCCAGTCCGTCGGAGACGAGCAGCACGCACGCGTTCTGCCCGAGCACGCGCCGGCCCCACTTGAAATTGAACTCGCGCAGGCTGTGGCCGATGCGCGTGCCGCCCGACCAGTCCTTGATCGCTTCGGCCACTTTCGCCATGGCGACGTCGACGTCGCGGTGGCGCAGCTGGCGCGTGATGTTCGTCAAGCGTGTACCGAACACGAAGACGGCGACGCGGTCGCGGTCGTTGGTGATGGCGTGCAGGAAGTGCAGGAACATGCGCGAATACGGGTTCATCGAGCCGGAGATGTCGCACAGCACGACGAGCGGCGGGTGCAGCTGCGTGGGGGCGGCGCGCACCAGCGGAATGATGTCGCCGCCCTCGCGCAGGCTCTCGCGCAGCGTCTTGCGCATGTCGATGCGCCGGCCGCTCGGGTGCGGGCGATAGCGCCGGGTGCGGATCAGCGGCAGCGGCAGGCGCAGCTCCGCCAGCATCTTCTTCGCCTCGACCAGCTCGGCCGCCGACATGGTGTCGAAGTCCATGCGCGACAGCACTTCACGCGACGAGAAGGTGAGCCGCGCCTCGAGTTCGAGCTTCTCGCTTTCCCGCGGCTCCTCTTCCTTTTGCGAGAAGAGCGCGTCCGTCAAGCGCTGGCTTTGCTGCTGCTCCGGCTTCGGGGCAAGCCCATGCGCCTTGGGAAGCAGCAGGCTCATCATGCGCTCGGCGAGCTTCGGGTCGCGCCAGAACAGGCGGAACGCCTGGTCGAAGATCGGGCGCTGTTCCTGGCGCGAGAGCAGCACTGCCGACATCGTCCAATACCAGTCCTCGCGCCGCAGCGGAAACTGGTGCGCGCCGGCGATCTCGAGGGCGCGCACGCAATCGATGACCCGGTCGGAACCGACACGCATGCCTGCCGCCCGCAGCAGGCGGGCGAAGTGCATTACGTTTTCGGGGAGCCGTCCACTCAAGCCGCCGCGCCTTTCTCCGCCGGCGCGGCGAGCACGCATTCGCGGGCGAGCTTCTCCACGGCCGGCGAAGCGGTGATCTCCTTGTCGCGCCAGTAGCGCTCGTGGTTGCGCTCGACCTCGTTCAGCCAGTAGACGTAATTCACCATGAGTCCGGCCGAGCGCGCCATGCCGGTTTCGGAGATGTCGCCCATCCAGTTCAGCCGCTCGAGCGCGGCGCCGTTGCCGAGATGGAAGCGCGCCACCGGGTCGAGCGGCTGGTCGCCGCGCTTCGCGCGCAACAGGTAATGCGCGCACAACCGAACGAGCATGCGTTGCAGCGCATCCGGGACTTCGCTCTGGTGCCAGTCCGACTGGTCGAGCTTGCCGAGCATCGCGAGCTCCTTGGGATGCTCGACGCGCTTCTGCTCGAGCCAGCGGCGGAACCCCTGCAATGGCGAAAGCGTAGCGAAGCGGCGCAGATGCGGAAACTCGCGCTTGAGTTCTTCAGCGACCTGCTTGATGAGCAGATTGCCGAAGGAAATGCCGCGCAGGCCTTCCTGGCAGTTGGTAATCGAGTAGAACATCGCGCAGTCGCAGTTCGCGGCGCTCACCGGCGAGTTGATGTCGATGAGCGGCTGGATATGCGCGCTCATCGTGCGCGTGAGCGCCACCTCGATGAAGATGATCGGCTCCTCGGGCAGCTGCGGATGAAAGAACGCGAAGCAGCGCCGGTCGGCTTCCAGGCGCCGGCGCAGATCGCGCCAGCCCTGGATCGCGTGCACCGCCTCGTACTCGATCAGCTTCTCGAGGATAATCGCCGGCGTGCGCCAGTCGATGCGTTCCAGGCGCAGGAAGCCGCGGTTGAACCACGAGCGCAAGAGATGCATCAGGTCGCCGTCGATCACCGCCCAGTGCGGCTTGGCTCGCAGTCCGTCCAATACCTCTTTGCGCATCTCGACGAGCGCCGCGGTGCCGCCCGGCGCCATGTTGAGCCGCCGAAAGAGCTCCTGGCGCGGCGGCTCAACGCTCGCGAAGAGCCGCTCCCGGTTGGCCGGTGACGGCTCGGCATGGTACGCGCTCGCGCTCTGCATCACCGCATCGGGCGACGGCGAATAGTCGCGCGCGAGGATGTCGAAGAACTGCTCGCGCCCGGCCGCGTCGAGCGCCTCGTAAGCGTCGACCGCCTCGCGCGCGAGCGCGGTGTTCGTGTATTCGCTGCTTTCGGCGATGAGCGCGTCGCAGAGCCGCAGAAGCTGCTGCACCGCGCCGTCGGCGCTGCCGGGGCCGCCGCCGAACAGCCGCCGCAGGAAGGACGATGCGCTCATCCCGGGCGCTAGGCCGCCGCCGCGGCCTTCGATTCGCCGACGAGGCGCTCGGCCTCGTCGCCCGCGATGCGCTCGATGTCGTCGCGGTACTTAAGCAGCACGCCGAGCGTGTTGTTCACCGTCTCGGGATCCAGCGCGACGCGATCGAGCGCCGCGAGGCAGTTCGCCCAGTCGATGGTCTCGGCCACGCCCGGCAGCTTGAAGAGATCCACCTTGCGAAGCTGCTGGACGAAAGCGACCACCTCGCGCGACAGCGCCTCGGCTGCCTGCGGCGCCTTGCGGCGCAAGATCTCGAGCTCGCGCTTCGTGTCCGGGTAGTCGACCCAGTGATAGAAGCAGCGGCGCTTGACCGCGTCGTGGATCTCGCGCGTGCGGTTGGACGTGATCACGACCAGCGGCGGCTCCTGCGCCCGCACCGTGCCGATCTCCGGAATGGTGATCTGCCAGTCGGAGAGAACCTCGAGGAGGTACGCCTCGAACGGCTCGTCGGTGCGATCCAGCTCATCGATGAGCAGCACCGGCGGCTCGCCGAGCGGCTGCAACGCGCGCAAGAGCGGCCGGCGGATAAGAAACCGCTCATTGAAGATGTCCTGCTCTAGGCCCTCGCGCGATTTGACGCCTTCGGCTTCCGCCATGCGGATCTCGATCATCTGCCGCGGATAGTTCCACTCGTACGCGGCCTGCGCGATGTCCAGGCCCTCGTAGCACTGAAGGCGAATCAACTCCCGCCCGAGCGCCTGCGACACCACCTTGCCGATCTCCGTTTTTCCCACGCCCGCCTCACCTTCCAGAAACAGCGGCCGTTTCATGGCGAGCGCGAGGAAAAGCGAGGTGGCAAGGCTTCGGTCGGCGACGTACTCGCCGGAAGCGAGCAGCGCCTGCGTTTCGTCGATCGACTTCGGAATGGACGTTGGCATAAAGCGTTTCATTTTCCGGCATTTGCCGAAGCGCTACCAGCCCGTTTCGTTCTCGAATCTCGATTCCTACACCTCCCCGCGCTTCCGGAGCACACTACGCCCGGGGATCCATGAATCGTCGCC
>JAICPQ010000089.1 GCA_025929745.1 Burkholderiales bacterium
CGATGACGCGTTCGGCGCGCAGGCGAACTTCCTGAGGAATTCTCACACCCAAGGCGCGCGCGGTCTTGGCGTTGACGATGAGCTCGAAGCTCGCCGCCTGTTCGAATGGAATTTCGGCCGGCCTCGCCCCCTTGAAAATCCGATCAATGAAATAGCCTGCCCGCTGGTAGAGCGCCGCACGGTTCGACCCGTACGCGAGAAGCCCTCCCTGGTCGGCGAAGCTTGGATAGCCGATCGCTGGAAGCCTTGTGACCGACGCTAGCGCGGCAATGACGCTCGCCTGGGCATTGAGCTGCGGCTCGTTATTGACGACCAAAGCCTCGATCTTCGCGGCGCCCATCGCGCGAAAGGCCTCCGGCAGGTCGCCGCCGTCGGCGGTGATGAACTCGACGAGCTCGACGCCGGCCGAGCTCGCTGCGGCCTGCAGCGCCTTGCTGACCGCCGGGTACGACGGCGGCGGCGTGCGGCTGCGGAGGAAGCCGATCCGACGTGCGCGCGGGAGGACTTCGCGAATTAACTCGAGGCGCTTCGCGCTGTCCTCGGGCACGAACGAAGTGGAACCCGTGACATTCCGGCCCGGGCGCGCCAGGCTCGCCGCGAGCCCGGCGGCGACCGGGTCGGCACCGTCCGCCATGACGATCGGGATCGAGGAAGTGACGCGCGAGGCAGCGAGTGCGCCGGGAATGCCGTGAACAAGGATTGCATCCACCTTGAGCGCCACGAACTCCGCCGCGATCTCGCGCGCGCGCTCGGCGCTGCCTTCCGCCCAGCGCAGCTCGAGCACGAGGTTCCTCCCCTCTTCGTACCCGGCCTTGCGCAGACCGGCGCGGATCCACTCGATCTCGCGCACATAGCCGGACGCGGACGCCGTGCCGAGAAAGCCGACTCGGTAGACCTTCGTCGTTTGCGGCTGCGCGTGCACCGCGAACGGCACGCCGCACACGACAAGAGCGATTGCGATGAGGCGCTTTATCATCTGCCCTCGATGCGCGATAGAGTTTACAAGCAGTGACGAAATTTCTCTTCGTATCCTGGGACGGGCTCATCGCCGACATCGCCTGGCAGGTGATGAAGGAAGGCCACGACGTGCGCCTGTGGATCCAGAACGAGGAGGAGCGGGGCATTGGCGACGGCTTCGTGCCCAAGACTGAGGATTGGCGCAGCGAGGTCGATTGGGCCGATCTCGTGGTGTTCGACGACGTCCTCGGCATGGGCAAGCTCGCCGAGGAGCTGCGCGCCCGCGGCAAGCCCGTGGTCGGCGGCAATCCCTATACCGACAAGCTGGAGGACGACCGCGCGTTCGGCCAGCAGGAGCTGAAGAACGTCGGCGTGCCGATCATTCCGCACCAGAACTTCACCTCGTTCGACGAGGCGGTGGCGTACGTGCAGGAGAACCCCAACCGCTACGTCATCAAGCCGAGCGGCGAGGCGCAGAACATCAAGCGCCTGCTCTTCGTCGGCGAGGAGGAGGACGGCCGCGACGTGCTCCAGGTGCTGCAGGACTACAAGCGCGCCTGGTCGGACAAGGTGAAGGAGTTCCAGCTCCAGCGCCGCATCATGGGCGTCGAGGTCGCGGTCGGCGCGTTCTTCAACGGCAGGGAGTTCGTCACGCCGGTGTGCATCAATTTCGAGCACAAGAAGCTCTTCCCCGGCGACATCGGCCCGCCCACCGGCGAGATGGGGACATCGATGTTCTGGAGCGAGCCCAATCGCCTTTTCAACGCGACGCTCAAGAAGATGGAGGCGAAGCTCGCTGAGGCCCGCTACACCGGTTACATCGACATCAACTGCATCGTGAACAACAACGGAATCTACCCGCTCGAATTCACCTCGCGCTTCGGCTATCCGGCGATCAGCATCCAGCAGGAAGGAATTCTTACGCCGATGAGCGACCTGCTGCGCGAGCTCGCGAACGGCACGTTTACGCGGCTGCGCGCACGCAGCGGCTTCCAGATCGGCGTGCGCATCGTCGTGCCGCCCTTCCCCTATAACGATCCCGAGACGCTGGAGAACACTTCCAAGGATTCGGTGATCCTCTTCAAGACGCCGAGCCGCGAGGGCGTCCACATCGAGGACGTACGCACTGCCGAGGGCGAATGGCTCGTTACCGGGACCTCCGGCGTCGTGCTGATCGTCTGCGGCGTGGGTCCCACGATGAAGCAGGCGCAGCGCCAGGCCTACAACCGCGTGCGCAACATCATGATTCCGCACATGTACTACCGCGACGACATCGGCGAGCGCTGGTACGAGGACAGCGACCGGCTGCATGCCTGGGGGTATCTCCGGGAGGTGTAGTGCCCTATCCGTTCGCGCATCCGGCGGCGGTCTTGCCGCTCGCGCGGTTCGGCGTCCCCTCCGCGCTCGTGATCGGCTCGGTCGCGCCGGACCTCTGGTATCTCTTGCCATTCATCGACCGCGCCCAGACACACGCGCTCTCCGGCGTGCTTGCGTTCTGTCTGCCGGCGGGTCTCTTGCTCTACCTGCTTTTCCACCTCGTGTTGAAGGAACCGCTGATCGCGCTCCTCTCGCCGCGCCTTGCGACATTTGCTTGCCGCGCATTGCCGGCTCGCTCCGGTGGCGCGGTGCTGCTATCGCTACTCGCCGGAGTCTTGACGCACTTCGCCTGGGACGGGCTGACGCATGCCAATACGCCGCATCCGGGTGTGAACTGGGTGCAGCACGCTAATACGGTGGCGGGCACGGCGATCCTCGCGGCGTGGATCTGGCGCAAGCTGCGGTCGGTTCCGGCGCAGCCGCCGTGCCTCTCGCTATCGGCGCGCATCGGCGCCTTCGCTGCGTTCGCCGGTGTGGGACTCCTGTGGGCGCTCGGCTCGGCGGAGATTTCGCCGGCTTTCGACCTCGTCGCGCTGCGCCATCTGTTAAGAAATGCCGGAATTTCCGCCCTGCAGGGCTTCTCACTCGCAGTGCTCGTTTACTGCCTCGTGTTTCGCTGTAAGATGCCTCTCTAAGTCGTTGTAGCACCTACAAGAATAGACGATGGGGAGAGGGGATGCTCGCCGTCTACCGCGAGCTCGAGGGAAGCGCTCAGCTGCTGGCCCATGCGATCCGGCGCATCGGCGTGTTGCGCGTGCCGCCGGTGGCCGAGGAACTCACGCGCCAGATCTACTTCACCGGTGCGGCGGCAACGGGGGGAATCGTGCTGCGCGGCGCCTTCATCGGCACGCTGATCATCGCGTACGTCATCGAGGTCCTGAACGCGGACGCGGCGCTCGCGGTGAAGATGCTGCTCTGGGTGGTGCTGCGCGAGGTCGGTCCGCTCATCGCCGCCGTGCTGGTCATCCAGCGAAGCGGCACCGCGGTAGCCACGGAGCTGGCGCTGCGCGAGATTTCCGGCGAGGTCGCCAGCCTGCGGCGGATGCGCATCGACCCCCAGGACTATCTCGTCGTGCCCCGAGTGGTCGGGATGGCGGTGTCCAACGCCGCGCTGACGCTGTACGTGCAGCTGATCGCGGTCGGCGGTGGCATGGTGCTCGCCGCTCTCGTCATCAACGTGCCGCTCGCCGAGATGCTCAATTACTTCTTCGTTCTGGCGAGCCCTCTGGACCTCGTGTACTCGCTCCTGAAAAGCCTGCTCTTCGGCGCCGCAATCGCCGTTATCGCCTGCTACCACGGGCTGCACCCCGGCAGTCGTTCGATCAACGCCGTCCCGCAGGCGGCGATCCGCGCGGTCACGGAGGCGCTGCTTGCCGTGATGCTCCTGAATGTGATCTTCGCCTACCTCGTCTACGGGGTGGCGTTCTTCGGCCTGGTGACGGCGCAGCGATGATCCTCGCCTACCGAGACGTGCGGATCGACGCGCCGGGCAGCCATCGAGTGCGCTGCACCGACAAGGAGGAGATGCTCACCGCGCTCTATGAGCTTGAATCTCGTGACGGCGCGCCGCTCGTCCTTTTCGGCTGCGATGTCGGCAAAGTGTCCGACGCGGAGCGGCACCGACTCATGCGCCGCATCGGCTTCGTGCCGGCGAACGGCGGCCTGCTTAGCAACCTGAATGCGTGGGAGAACATATCGCTGCCGATCGCCTACCACGCGCCGCAGAGCCTCGGGGGAGCGCTCGCCGAGGTGCATGCGCTGCTGAATGAGCTGGGCGGCGCGGACGACGCGCTCCTCGCGAAGCTGCCCGACGACATGACGCTGTACGAGCGCCGCCTGGCCGCGTACATCCGCGCCCTGCTCGAGGCCCCGGATCTCCTCGTCGTCGACGACGCCGAGACCGGCCTCGGTGCCACGAAGCGCCGGCGCGCGACTCGATTTGCCGAGGTCTATCGCACGCGCTTTCCCGGCGGCACCTATGTCGAGTTCAACACTTAGCCCTCCACGGCGCTTCGGCGGCATCCGCAGGCAGGTGAACATGGTCCTGCTTACCGCGTTCCTCGGCTTCGCCGGCCTGGTCGCGCTCGTCGCCTACAAGCAGGGCATGTTCGAAAGCCACACCGAAATCCACTTCCACGCGCCGGACGCCACCGGCATCAACAAGGGAATGGCGGTGCGCCTGCATGGCGTGCTGGTCGGAACGGTCAACGACGTGCAGCTCGTCGAGCGTGGCGTGCGTGTGCAGCTCGGCATCAAGAACGATTACATCCAGCGCCTGCCGCGCGGCTCTCAGGCGCGCCTCGCGCGCGAGGGCTACGTCGGTGCGGCCTCGATCCACATCCTTCCAGGCAGCGCGGGCGCTGACCGCACGCCGGTCGCGCAAGGCGACGAGATCCGCTTCGTCGCCCAGAAGGGCATCGCCGACATGCTGGACGAGGTGCGCCAGCAGGCGACGCCGGCCCTGCAGGAGCTGCGCCGCGTGGCGGCCGAGATGGCAAATCCGGACAGCGACTTCCGGAAGTCGGTGACGGCGCTACGTGAGATGGTCGAGGAGCTGCCGGCCGCCACACGCGAACTGCGGCAGCTCGCACGCGACACCGACCGTGCGGTCAACATGGCCGCGCGGGCAGGCGCGCAGGCGGAGCGCGAGCTGCCGCTTCTCTCGCAAAAGCTCGGCGCCACGCTCGATTCGCTGAATGCGGCCTCGAGCCAGGCGCGCGAGGTGCTTGGTCAGGCGCCCGAGCTCATGCGCGGCTCCGGTGAGCTCGTGCGCGACACGCAGGAGCTCACCCAGGCTGCGCGCCGCACCTGGCTGCTGCGCGACTACATCGAGCCTTCGCAAATGCGCACGCTGCCGGTGGACAGCTTCGAGTCGTACGGCAAGCGATGAGGGTTCTGGTCCTGCTCATCGTCGTCTCGGCGGCCGCGTGTTCGGCGCCGCCCAAGCCGAGCACCGCGGCGCGCCAGGAGGCGGCGCTCGAGGCGAACCGCAAGGGCGAGGCGTACGTGCGCCATGGCGAGCTCGAGAACGCCGCGCGCAGCTATCGGGAAGCGCTCCGCTTTTCGCAAGCCCTCGAGGACGCCGAGGGCATCGCGGCCAACGCGATCAATCTCTCGATCGTGCGCCAGCGACAGGGCCGCTTCGCCGACGCGCGCGCGAGCCTGGCCGCGGTGCTCGATCAGCGCAACCTTAAGTTCAGCAATGCAAGGCTGGCCGAGGTGTCACTGCGCCAGGCGCTCCTCGACCTCGACGAGAAGAACCTCGCCGGCGCTGACGATTGGTTGGCCAAGGCCGCGGGGCACTGCGCGGAGCGCTGCCCGGCCGGCGCCGCCATCCACAATGTGCGCGCACAGCTCGCCCTCCAGGCGGGCCGCACCGACGCCGCGTTCCTCGCCGCGCGCAGCGCGCACGACGCGAGCCGAGCTTCGGGCGATCAGGCGGAGCAGGCCAACGCCTTGCGCTTGCTCGGCATCGTGGGCTTGAAGAACGGCGAGGCGGCGAGCGCCCGGCAGCACCTCGAGCAGGCGCTAGCCATCGACCGCGAGCTCGGCGCGCCACGCAAGATCGCGCTCGACTTGCTCGCCCTCGGCCAGGCGGCGGCGCTGGGCGGTGATCGCGAAAGCGCGCGGGCCTACTACGCCCGCGCGCTCGCGGTCGGCGAGGCCGACCGCGACGTTGCCGTCACGGCCGAGGCTCGTGCGCTCCTCGCGCACTAGTACTCGCTCAGTAATACTCAATACGTCCGGCTCCTCGACGCCCGGCTTGAGCTCGTACGCGGCCGGGAAGTAGAACGCGGGCGAGCTCTCGACAGCGACCAAGGCCATAGGAGCTTCGACTACTTCTTCGCGCGAGGTGATTACGCCGGTTCATGTCGACTCCTAAGTGCGGACGAAAAAAAGGCCGCTTGCGCGGCCAAGGAGGAGAGGGTTCAACCATCAAGACTCGAGGAAAGCCAGATCCTCTTTCGCCGGCGCCCGGCGCGGCGCTTCGCGGGTGGGCACGAGGACGAGATAGCCGCCGTAGATGACAACGAGCGCCGCCGCTGCCTGGCCGATGCTGAAGATGAGATCGAGCATTTTGGGTCTCCTCAAGTTCCGGTGTACTCAACCGTGGAGACCACTGTAGCGAGGCGGGCCCTGCTTCAGCTACTTCGGAAGTTACAGACCCTCTGTGCGTTATTCACCAGCGTGCGGGCGGGGCCTTGTTGATGGTGATGCGCCCGCCTTCGACGGAGACATAGCCCCCAATGGTGAGATCGCGCAGCACGCGGTTGATCATCTCGCGCGAGGCGCCAACGCGCGCGGCGATATCCTTCTGCGTGAGACGCTCGGGGATCACCATCTTGCCGTCGCGCTCGACCGCGAGATCGAGGAGCGTGCGCGCCACGCGGCCGTAAACGTCGAGCATCGCCAGGTTGCGTACGCTGCGATTGAGTCCGCGCGCAACGCGGATCAGGTTCTGGATGACCTCCAGCGACACCGCCGGGTGCTCGAGCAGGAAAGACTTGAAATCGGCGCGCGACAGCACCGCGAACTGCGCCGGCTCCAACGTCATGACCGTGGCCGAGCGCGGCTCCTCGTCCAGCACCATTTCGCCGAAGTACTGTCCCGGGCCCTTGATCGCGAGGATGAGCTCCTTGCCGTGCTCATCCGCCAGGTAGATCTTGACCCGGCCCGCGAGGATCAGGAAAAGCGAATCGCTCTCGTCGCCCTCGCTGACGATGATCGCCTGCTTGGGATAGCTGCGTGTGACGGTGCGCTCGGCGAGCTTTCCCAGATCTCCTTCCGGAACGCCCTCGAAAAGGGGGATTTTCTTGAGGTCGACGCCCATCTCAGGGGCGAATATTCACCGACTCGCCCCAGAATGCAACAGGAGGCTTTAGCGGCCGACGATCTGGACGCTGTACGCCTGCGGGCCCTGCTCGCCGTCCTGCGCGGTAAAAAGCACTTCCGTGCCCACCGCCAGCCGCTCGAAGTCGCCGTGCAGGACGCTGTTCCGATGGAAGTAGATCTGCCGGTCGTCGTCCACGGCGCGCAGGAAGCCGTAACCTTCGTCGAAGAGCTTCTCGACAATGCCGTGCGGGTGACCGTCGTGGCGCAGGTCGGCCTGCTTCACATCGGCGCGACGCAGCGCGGCGGTCTTCTTCAGCTGGCGCTCGATCGCCCCAAACGCAAGATTGATGAGCGCTGGCAACTGCGTGGCCATGTCATGGATCATCTTCGCCTTCTTCGCCGCCAGGTCGTGGTTCGGCGGCAAGCGCACCTCGACCATCACGCTATAGCGGTTCCCCTTGTGGTGCGAGGCCTGCTCCTGCGTCAGCGAGACGCGGCAGGATGTGATGCCTTGGGCGAACTTCTCAAGCCGCGCGAGCCGCTCGAGCACGTAGCTCTCGACCCAGGGCGAGCGGTCGACGTCATGGAAGATGATCTCAGGCGCGATTTGCATATCGGTTCGACCGCGCCAAGGGTCGAAAATTCGCGCCCGCCATTCGGGCACGGAAATTGACGCTCTTAGAGCTTGTGAGAGACCCCGTTGCGGAGCCGGACGACCTTCTGGAAGAGGTTGACGCGCGAGACATCGCCCGCCTGGTAGTCGGGCAGCACTTCGCGCAGGTCGAAGTCGGGGTGGAAGCCCAAATGCGATGAGAAGCCGGCGAGCGCCTTCTCGACCGCGCCGATGAAGCGGTTGTCCGAGCGGAAATGGTTGACGATGAAAATCTCGCCGCGCGGTTTGCAGACGCGGTGCAGTTCTTCGATCAGTTTCCCCGGGCGCGCGACCACGGAAACCACATACATTGCGACCACCTTGTCGAAGGTCGCGTCCGGAAAGCTCATGTGCTCGGCGTCCATTTCAACCAGGGCATCAACGTTTTCGAGCCGGCGCCGCGCCACGCGCTCGCGCGCCTTCTCGAGCATCTCTCGCGAGACGTCGATGCCGGTGATGCGCACGCTGCGCGGATAAAGGGGAAGAGAAAGGCCGGTGCCCACGCCGACCTCGAGCACGCGCTCGCCGGGCTTGAGTTCGAGCCGCTCCAGGAGCGCCCGGCGACCGGGCTGCAGCACCGGACCGAAGACCGCGTCGTAGATTCTCGCGTAGCGTCGGTAGGCCGTCTTGACGGCTTCGATCTGCATGAGTTGGCGGATTCTGCCAGCAATCCGCATTCCCGGCACGGGGATTGCAGCCGTGTTTCGCCGGAAAATGAAAATCGCGCAGATAGCACCCCTGGCCGAAAGCGTGCCGCCGCGGCTTTACGGGGGGACCGAAAGGGTTGTTTCTTATCTCACCGAGGAGCTGGTGCGGCTCGGCCACGACGTCACGCTCTTCGCGAGCGGCGACTCGCAGACCTCGGCCCGCCTTGTCGCCTGCGCACCGCGCGCGCTGCGGCTGGACCCGAGCGTGGCCGACGCGTTACCGCATCACCTGCTCATGATCGAGCGCGTGCGAAGCCGGGTGCACGAGTTCGACGTTCTCCATTTCCATGTCGACCAGGTGCACCTGCCGCTCTTTCGCCCGTATGCGCGCAAGTCCATCACCACTCTGCACGGCCGCCTCGACGTGGCCGACCTTGCGGCCCTGTATCGCGAATTCGACGAAATGCCGCTCGTGTCGATCTCCGACTCGCAGCGAAAACCGTTGCCGTTCGCGAACTGGGTCGGCACCGTCTATCACGGCCTCGCCGAGCCGGTGTGCCCCTTCAACCCGGGCCCGCGCGGCAACTACCTCGCCTTCCTCGGACGCATGTCACCGGAGAAGGGCGTCGAGCGCGCGATCGAGATTGCGCGCCGCTCCGGCCGGCGGCTGCGCATCGCCGCGAAGATCGACCGCACGGAGGAGGATTACTATCGGAGCCGTGTCGCCCCCCTTCTTTCCGACCCGCTCATCGACTTCATCGGAGAGGTCGGCGAAACGGAAAAACCGGGGTTCCTGGGCAACGCCGCGGCGCTTCTCTTTCCGATCGACTGGCCGGAGCCGTTCGGGCTTGCGATGATCGAGGCTATGTCGTGCGGCACGCCTGTCATCGCCTGGCCGAACGGGGCCGTGCCCGAGATCGTCGAGCACGGCGTCACGGGACTCGTCGTCGGCTCGATCGAGGAAGCGGTGCGCGCGGTGAATGAAGTGCCGCGCCTCGACCGCGCCGCGGTGCGCCGGCGCTTCGAGGAGCGTTTTAGCGCGTCGCGCATGGCGCGCGACTATCTCGCAATCTACCGACGCCTCGCTCGCAAGCTGCCAGTCGCCGCCGAATGAAGCGCGACGCCACCGTCTTCGTCCCGGGGGTCGTTTCGCTCGCCGCGTCGAGCCGCCGCACGCTGAAGCACGGCGATACCTTCGCCATGTTTGACGAGTTCGGTGACGTGCTCGAAGTGGAAAGGAGCCCGTACGGCCTGTTCCATTACGACACGCGCTTCCTTTCGCAGCTGCTTTTCACGATCGAAG
>JAICPQ010000147.1 GCA_025929745.1 Burkholderiales bacterium
AGACCACCACCACCGGCAAGCTCGGCGACGTGATGCAGGAGTCGATCCAGGCCGCCCTGTCGGTGGTGCGCACGCGCTCGCGCAAGCTCGGCGTGAAGGAGGACTTCTACCAGAAGAACGACATCCACATTCACCTGCCCGAAGGCGCGACGCCGAAGGACGGGCCGAGCGCCGGCATCGGCATCGCCACCGCGATGGTGTCGGTGCTCAGCGGCATCCCGGTGCGCTCCGACGTCGCGATGACCGGCGAGATCACGCTGCGCGGCGAAGTGCTGCAGATCGGCGGGCTGAAGGAAAAGCTGCTCGCGGCGCACCGCGGCGGCATCAAGACCGTGCTGATTCCGGAAGAGAACGTAAAGGACCTGACCGAGATCCCCGACAACATCAAGAACAAGCTCGAGATCGTTCCGGTGAAGTGGATCGACAAGGTGCTCGAGATCGCGCTCGAGCGCCAGCCCGACCCGCTGCCCGAGCACGACGATTCGGCGCCGATCCCGTCCAAGCCCGACGATCAGACCGGAGTCGTGAGGCCACATTAACAAGGCCGACCTGGTCGACCACATTGCGCGGTCCGCGGAGATCTCCAAATCCGCCGCCGAGCGCGCCGTGGACGCGTTCGTCGGCGCCGTCAAGTCGAGCCTGCGCAAGGACGAGCAGGTGACCGTGGTCGGCTTCGGCACCTTCTACGCCGGCAACCGCGCCGCGCGCACCGGGCGCAATCCGCGCACCGGCGAAGCGCTCAGCATCAAGGCGGCGCGCCTGCCGAAGTTCCGCGCCGGCAAGGCGCTCAAGGACGCGATCAACTGAGTTAAACTAGCGCCCCTCGCCGAAGTCGATGCGCGAGGGGTGCTTAGCTCAGCGGTAGAGCGTCGCCCTTACAAGGCGAATGTCGTAGGTTCGACCCCTACAGCACCCACCAAGCAGTTCGCCGCAGGAAGGAGCGGTAGTTCAGTCGGTTAGAATACCGGCCTGTCACGCCGGGGGTCGCGGGTTCGAGTCCCGTCCGCTCCGCCAATCTCAAGGGCGCTTCAGAAGATCGGCATGTAGGCGTAGCCCTTGTTCTGCAGCGCAACCGAGTTCACGAACACGTTGCGCTCGACCACGACGCATTCGATCAGGTTGTCTCGCGCGATCGCGGAGCGGTCCACGGCGATCCCGCACACCTCGGTTCGTCCGCCGAGTGCGGCGAAGCGCCTGAGCAGATCCTGCGCTGCGCGAAGATCGTCGCCTTCCGGCTCCTTGAACTTCGTCCCGGCGAGCGTGCGCGCGGCGAACTGGGTGGCCTGCGCGTGCAGCAGGATGACGAAGCGCGGCTCGATGCCCTGCTGGTTGAACTGCTCGGCGGCGTCGACGAGCCGATCATCTTAGCGCGTGTATTGTCCCCGGCGCGGCCCGGCTGTACTGTTCAGGACTATTCATATTCCTCGAGGGCGTTTATGAAGAGGACACGAAGAATCCTGCCGTGCTCGTCACATGCCGTGTTGCTGGTGGTCGCGCTGTGGGCGGGACTGGTCAACGCCGCCGAGATCAGGGTGATGACTTCGGGTGGATTCACCGCTGCCTACAACGCGCTGACCCCGCAATACGAGAAGCTGACGGGCGACAAGATCGTCACCATGTACGGCGCGTCCATGGGCGGCGCGCCGGACTCGATTCCGTCGCGGCTCGCGCGCGGGGAGCCCGTCGACATCGTCATCCTTGCCGCCCCAGCGCTCGACGAACTCGTTAAGCAGGGCAAGGTGGTGCCGGGAAGCCGCGTCGATCTTGTGCGCTCGACCATCGGGATGTCGGTTCGCGCGGGCGCGCCAAAGCCGGACATCAGCAGCGTCGAAGCCTTGAAGCGGACGCTGCTCGAGGCAAAATCGATCGCTTACTCGGCAAGCGCGAGCGGCGTTTATCTGTCCACCAACCTGTTCCCGCGCCTCGGCATCTGGGATGCGATCAAGGATAAGTCGAAGCGAATCGAAAGCGAGCGCGTCGGCACCATCGTTGCGCGCGGCGAAGCGGAGCTCGGTTTTCAGCAGGTGAGCGAGTTGTTGCCCATTCCGGGCATCGATTACGTCGGTCCGCTGCCGGCCGAGGTCCAGCAAGTCACGATCTTCTCGGCGGGCATCGCCGTCGGCGCGAAAGAGCCAGAGGCGGCCAAGGCGCTGATCAAGTACTTCACGTCAGCCGATGCAGCACCCGTCATCGCCAAGACGGGCCTGGAACCCATTTCTCAGGCGGAAGCGAGGAAGGCCCCATGAAGCGCGAACGCGTCCCGAACGAAAGCCAGTTCGGCTTCGATACCCTCGCAGTGCATGCCGGTCAGCGACCGGATCCGGTGACCGGATCGCGTGCCGTGCCGATCTATCAGACCGGGGCATACGTATTCGAGGATACCGATCACGCGGCGAACCTCTTTGCGCTGCAGCGCTTCGGCAACATCTACTCGCGCATCATGAACCCCACCGTCGCCGTGTTCGAGGAGCGCATTGCCGCGCTCGAGAACGGCATCGGCGCTGTGGCGACCGCGTCAGGGCAGGCTGCGCAGCACCTGGCGCTTTTCACCCTGATGCAGGCGGGCGACGAATTCGTGGCGTCGCGCAGCCTTTACGGCGGTAGCTACCAGCAGTTCGACGTCAGCTTCCGCAAGGTTGGCATTCAGGCGCGCTTCGTGGACGGCAGCGACCTCGAGCAGTGGAAGAAGGCGGTGACGCCGAAGACCAAGGCGTTCTACGCGGAGGTCATGGGCAACCCGACCATCGACATCGTCGACATCGAGCCGCTCGCGGCGCTGGCGCACGAGGTCGGCGTCCCGCTCATCATCGACAATACGTTCGCCTCGCCGTATCTGTGCCGGCCGCTCGAATGGGGGGCCGACATCGTGCTGCACTCGGCGACCAAGTTCATCTGTGGGCATGGCACGGCAATCGGCGGCGTGATCGTGGACGGTGGCCGCTTCCCATGGGACAACGGCAAGTTTCCGGGAATGACGGAGCCCTCGAAGGGCTACCACGATTTGCGCTTCTTCGATTATTTCGGCGACTTCAGCTGGCTTCTGAAGTGCCGGGCCGAGATGCTGCGCGACTATGGTCCGACCATGGCGCCGTTCACCGCCTGGCTGATGCTGCAGGGCCTGGAGACGCTGCACGTGCGCATGGCGCGCCACGTCGAGAACGCGCAGAAGGTAGCCGAGTTCCTCGAGAGCCACCGGGCGGTCGAGTACGTCAACTATCCCGGCCTTGCGTCCAATCAATATCACGCGCTCGCCAGGAAATACCTGCCCAAGGGCGCGGGCTCGATCTTCACGTTCGGGATCAAGGGCGGCCGGGAGGCGGGGCAGAAGTTCATCGAATCGGTGCAGCTTTTTAGCCACCTCGCCAACGTCGGCGACGCGAAGTCGCTGGTCATTCATCCGGCTTCGACCACGCACCAGCAGCTCAGTGACGACGAGCTGCGTGCCGCGCGCATCGGGCCCGAGCTGGTCCGCGTGTCGATTGGCATCGAGGATGTTGCCGATATCGTCTCGGACCTGGACCAGGCGCTGGCGGCGTCGCAAAAGGCCGGCCCCCCCGCCGGGCGCGCGAAGGTCGAGCAGGGCGTCGGCCACTCAATTCTCTCCAAGGCGTACGGGGCGCCATACCAGTCATGAGCGCCGTCGGAGAGCGCAACAACTTCGGACTTGCCCCGCAGGAACGTTACCGCATCCTGACCCAATACCGCACGATCGCCATGGTCGGACTGAGCGCGAACTACTACAACGCAAGCTCGTTCGCGGCGATCTACCTCGACGCGAACGGATACGACATCGTTCCCGTGAACCCGGCGCAAGCGGGCAAGCGCGCGATCTTGAACCGACCTGTATATGCGGATCTTGCCGCGGCCGCGGCCGCGCATCCGCGGCCGATCGAAATCGTGGACGTCTTCCGGCCGGCGCGCGAAGCACCCGCGATCGCCCGTCAAGCGGTCCAGATTGGCGCCAAGGTTCTTTGGCTGCAGCTCGGCGTGATCAGCGAGGAAGCGGCCCAGATCGCGCGTGACGCAGGCGTGCAGGTCGTCATGGATCGCTGCTGCAAGATCGAGCACGCGCGGTTTTTCGGCGGCCTACGCACGATCGGGCTGAACACCGGGGTAGTGACCGCCCGTCTTGCTTTAAGAATTTGACTGAATTCATCCCGCGGGCCGCAGCGCCGGTCATAAAGGTCGCCGACGTAGCGTACGTGCGCTTCGCCCGGCGGGATCTCGGGCGCGCCGAACGCTACTTCCTCGATTTCGGCCTGCGCTTGTCGGTCCGCACGGATAACGCGATTTACCTGCGCGGTGTGCTACCGCAGCACCACTACGTGATCGTCGAGCGCGCCGAGCGTGATGCCTTCGCCGCCCTCGGCTTGCGCGCCGCATCGCCGGCCGACCTGCGCGCGCTTGCCGCGGCGCACGCCACCCAAGTGCAGCCAGCGGATGAGCCGGGCGGGGGCGAGAGGGTGCGCCTTCAGGACCCGGCCGGCCTTGCCGTGGAGGTGGTGCATGGCATGGAACAGCTTCCCCAGCTGCCATACCGTGCGCCGCGCGTAATCAACCTTCCCGGCGAGAAGCGCCGCCGTAACGCGCCACAGCCCGCTACGCCAGGACCGGCGGAAGTGTTCCGCCTCGGCCATGTGGTGCTGCAGCGCCAGGAGTTCGCGCGCAACGCGAACTGGTACGTGCGCAACTTCGGCCTCATCGCGAGCGATGTCGAGCTACTCCCGAGTACGACGGAGCCGCTGATCGCCTTCCTGCGCTGCGACCGCGGCGCCGATCCGGCGGATCACCATAGCGTGGTAATCGCCTTCGGCCCCGAGGATGCTTTCGACCATGCGGCATTCGAGACGCTCGACCTGGACGCCGTGGGACTCGGCGCGGAATGGCTCCAGCGGCAGGGTTGGATCAAATCATGGGGCGTAGAGCGCCATATCCTCGGCTCGCAGATCTTCTGCTACCACTACGATCCGAGCGGCTTCGCCGTCGAGCATTACGCGGACGGCGACGTGTTCGATGCCGATGCGCCGACTCGCTACCACCAGGGCGGCGTGTCAGGCCTCTACGCCTGGGGACCCGACCTGCCGCGGCACTTCATCGATACCGGCATGTCGCCGCGGCGGCTTGCGAACGTAGTGCGCGGACTGCGGTCCCGCGAGGAGTTCACGCTGGCGCGGTTGCTCGCCGCCAAGCGGGCCTATGGCGCAAAGGCCCGGCCTTGGGCCGGCCGACCGTTCCGTAAGCCGCGGCCTGATTGAAACAACGCGACTGCGATAACGGCCGACCCGCGCTACTGACCAGTGAACTCGAGCAGTCGCGAAGCGAACGCGCGCGCGCAGCCGACCGAAATCCAGCCGTGCGTGCCGAGCGCGACTTCCTGTCCGTTAGCGAGCTGGATCTCCTCGCTGCCTTCATTGGTGAGGAAGGTGCCCAGGCTGCTGTGATCGCGCACCTTGAGTCCGTCCGCCGCGAGGAAGATTGTGCAGTGCCGGCGCGATGCGAAGGCGGTGGGTGTCACCAATGCGCAAGCGGGGTCTCGGCCGACGAGGACGATGCGGTTGTCGGGTCCGCATGTCGCGGATTCGCTTCCATAGGTGAGGCGCAGCATGCGCTGCGCGCGCGTACGGTCAATACCGCCGGCCGAGCCAGGTACCGTAACTTGTCCCGAATAGGACGGATTGAGGAGTCGCGCAGTCTGGGGCGTAGTGATGGTCTCTCCCGCGTGCGCCTGGCGCAGGAGCGCCGCCACCTGCTTCACCGTATCGCCGAGTAGGTCGTCGCTGCCCTCGATAACGGGACCGGCGTGGTAGCCGACCTTGACGGACAGCTTGGCTCCTCCAACCGTGGGCAGCGAGTTCACGGCGGCGTGCATCCTGGAAGCGGCGTTTGCGGCCGCATCCGGGCTTTCGAACAGCATCATCAGCTCGGGGCCGATGACCTTCACGACTTTGCCGCCGGAAGAGCGCGCGGTTTGCTGCAGGCTGTTTACGCAGTCGGAAATGCCATTCCAGCCGATCACGCGCCCGGCGGCGCGCACATACTCATCCCTGCCGCTGACTTCGGCGAAGAGGACGGTCTTTAGCTGTTTGGCCGCCATACACCGCGAATATCTTCCTCCGGGCGCCCGGGCTGTTAGGAAGAAATACGCAGAGTTGCGGCACGGCGGCTAGAATCGGCTCGCGATTCGCGCGGCGGCCTACTCCCGCGGCATCTTGCCGGCGCCCACGGATCGCTTCGTCAAGGAGAAACCATGTCCAACCCGAAGCAAGCTGCGCAGGGGAGTGCGGCGACGGCTCAGCGAACCCTCAAGTTCGACGAGATGCCACCGCTCCAGAAGGTCAAGTTCGTCCTCAAGGTCGCGGTCTGCATGATTTCGTTCGGCTTCATCTACCCGCACATTCTGGATTGAGAGGGCTGCACGGGGAGGGGCTGCGCAAGCAGCCCCTTTTCTATTTTCGCGGCGGTACCACCCAGTAGTACACCGTGCTCGTGCCCACCTTGGCGGTGGCCTCGGGCTTCCAATCGCCCATGTCAAAGGCATGCGAGACGATCCGCGTGCCGGGCTTGAGCTCGGCGAGGAGCTTCGGCCGCAGCTTCATGTTGATGCCTGAGAGCAGGTAGATCGTCACGACCGTCGCCTCGCTGATGTTGGCGTCGAAGAGGTTGCCCTCGCGGAACTCGACGCGGTTGGCGACGCCCGCGCGGCTTGCGTTGTCGCGCGCTTCGCGAACGCGCTCCGGATCGATGTCAATGCCGACGCCGCGCGCGCCGTGGTTCTTCGCGGCGGCGATGACGATACGCCCGTCGCCCGAGCCGAGGTCGTAGACCACGTCGTTCGGCCCGACTTTCGCCACTTCGAGCATGCGCTCGACGACTTTCTCGGGCGTCGGCACGTAGGGAACGTCGCGCGCCTGCGCGCAAGCGACGAAGAGAGCAATCAAGAACGGCAGGGGCAGAAAGCGGGTCATTCTGGTCTCCTTGGTTTGCGTCAATTTACCAAAG